>CAIUKP010000190.1 GCA_903899675.1 uncultured Bacteroidota bacterium
ACTTGGATAGTCAATTTTAACTTTAGTTGGCCCCGTCCATTTAGCATTTGAAGTTTCCTGATACCATGATTTTAATTGTTGTTCACTATCAGGATGCACCTCCCAAAAATCTCGCAATGTTTTTTTAGCAATTATTCTCAACTTATAAGATTTTGTACAAAAATAAGTAAAGTTCCCGAAATGGGATATTTTAATTTTAGCCTTATAAAAGTGAAGAGAAGATATGAAATCATCTATCTAATCGGGCTAGGAAAGGGAATTTGACCCCTGCCTTCCCTCAGAACCGGACTAGAACCTCTCGATTCATCCGGCTCATCCTATTCTCGTTCACAGTTCTGTAGATAGGCAGGTTGGCTAAAATTAAAATTCAGGTGAATGTAGGCCACATTAAAAATACCCTATCGTTTGTTGCGGTTACTCAGTAAAAACTTCTAAAATAACATTAAGCGCCTTGAAAAACTTGTCAGATAGATAATAGCGATCTTAAAATTCCACTTTTAGCGAGCTGATGTTAACGTCCAGGGCTTTGAGCAGTTTGGATAATCTGTGATCCTACTGCTGGCTTGGCCACTACTGACGCGATTAGCTAAAGCCAAATTACTGAAGTTGATTAGCAATACCAAAAGTTGAAGGGCCAAAGGTGGAAGCCCAAATTGTGCAAAGCCTATTGTTATAGGCAGGTCAATTAGAGTCTAGAACAAAGTTCATCTGGTGTTAAAACAAGTATTTCACACCCTTTAAAGTCTTTTACATTTCGAGTTACTATACAGTCGATTTTATCAATAGTTGTTGCGCAATAAATCTGTACAGAATCTTCAAAATCCTTTTGCTTTGATCGTAAGCCTTTTGTAAGTACTTCTGTATCAACTGAAATTATTGTCAGATAATCTATTAAGACTAATAGAGTTTTTCGAAGAGAGCTATCATCTATAAACTTCTTTAATAAGTAGTAGGTTGTTGCTATAGAATGAGATGAAGTAAAAAGTTTTACTTTTTTGTTCTCTGCAGCGCTGAAAATTTCAACAGCATATTTGCTGAATGGCTTTCGATCGGCTAAAAGATCCACCAAAATATTAGTGTCAACGAAAATTTTTTTCATAAATGTTTTTTCTCCAAATAGTTCTGTAACTCCTTCTTTTCATCGAAGTCCTTCGGCAATTTAACTGCACCTATTAATTTTTTTAACTTTGGAGAAATGGGTTGAGTGTTATTTTCTTGAGTTAGTGTCTCAAGGTATTGTTCAATGAGTTCAGAAAGGCTTTTTCCAGAAACCTTCGCATAAGACTTTGCCCGCTCAATAACATCTTTCTCAACTGTGAGAGTGAGTTTAGTTGTCATAATACGTGTATTTTTTTCAAAGATACGTATAAAAGTTAAATAACCAAAATGGCACGCCTATAATTGGGTCAGGCAAGGGAATTTCACCCCTACCTTTTCTTCCGCCGTTTCTGAAACAACATCCAAAATAGTTAACTCTTTTTGAAAATCTGTATGGATAATTGGGATACTAGAACTCCAGATTTAGAAAGCTGATGTTAGCTATTTCCCAAGTGGGCCCGAATTAAATCACTTACTAAATCTGCATTCGTATACACCATTAAATGCCCACCGTTTTCAACAGCTTTATCTGCTTTAGTTAAACTAAATGGAAAAAGTTTATCATTCGTTCCATGAATGTGATATAAATTATCAGGTCTTACTTCATTTTGCCAATTAAGAATTTCGTTAATTGCCCATTTCAGAAATTTGGTGGGCGTATCATGGATTACTTCTTTTAAAAGCTTTTTATCTGCTGGTTCGGTTACACCAAAATACCAGTAAGTAAATGGATAAACTTTATTCATAGTAAATGCTGGAACCAATTTATCTAATCTTAGCAACCCGCAGATTTTATAATGAATTGGCAACCCGTTTCTGGTAGAAATGCTAGAAATTATTATAGTTGCTTTGGGTTGTAGGAATTTTGATATTTCTGTTGCAACGATTCCGCCAAATGAAAGCCCAATAAGACTGAAAGCCTGCGAAGTGTCTATCAGCTCTGAAATTTTTACACAATAGGAATGAAGCGTTTCATTTTGGGAAAGTTCAGGCCATTTAATGTGATTAATTTTGTACTGTTCAGGAAGTGTCAATTTTTTGAACACTCTCTCGTCTGCACCTAAACCACTTATGAAATATAAGTTCATTTTGAATAATTAAGAGGAGGTTAAAAAAAATCCTGCTAAAGTATTATACCTAACCAAACAGGCAATCGGCTTATCTTCATTTTAACCAAACAAAAATTTTACAACGGCACAATCCCCAAACGTTCCGCTATTTCAGCCAAATCTTTCTCAACCGCTTCATGTATGGGAATACCCTGTACGCTTCGTAAAGCTGCCGTTTCGCGTTCGGGGTCGCCGGGAATTAATACCCGATCGTAACCGGGTGCCGGAGTAGCCGCCCGAAATCTTTCAATCCAATTATCCATATGCGCCTTAAACTCCTCGGCAGGCCGAAAAGCATCAATCCGCATGGCACCGAAAAAATGTCCCAATCCCTTACCCGGCATATTCTCGGGCATGGCAATATAAGCCGGAAAAGGCGGCGCCCAGGGGCCATAAGATGCCCCACTGAAAACCGCCGAAAAAATATCTACGATACTGCCCAAAGCATACCCTTTATGACTCCCATGTTCCCGGTCGCCACCCAAGGGAAGCAAAGAACCCTGTTTCTTTAAAATATGTGCATCCGTGCTGGGTTGCCCTTCTACATCTTGTACCCAGCCATCCGGGGTAGGACTATTTTTCTGCTGCAACAATTCTAACTTACCATTAGCAGCGGTTGTAGTAGCAAAATCGGCCACAAAGGGCGGCTGCACACCCGCAGGTATGGCAACGGCAATGGGATTGGTTCCCAGCATTTTTTCTTTAGAAAAGGTTGGGGCTACTAGTGCACTGGCATTCGTCATGGCAATACCAATCATATCTTCGGGCAAAGCCATCATGGCATGGTAGCCGGCAATACCAAAATGATTCGAGTTGCGCACACTTACCCAACCGGTGCCACAAGTGTGGGCTTTTTCTATCGCCACGCGCATAGCATAGGGGGCCACTACAAGGCCTAACCCCGCATCCCCATCTACCACAGCTGTTGAAGGACTCTCATGTACAATTTGTAAGTGGGGGGTAACATTTACTCTGCCGGCTTCTTTGAGGCGTAAATATCCTTGTAACCGGGCAACGCCGTGACTGTCTATGCCACGCAAATCGGCAGACACCAATGCATGCGCGGCAGTTTGTGCATCCGCTGTAGAGCAACCTATAGCTTCCAGTACCCGTTGCACAAAACCAGTGAGTGATTCAAAAGAATATACAGCCACAAAAAAGTGATTCGGTCAATTAAAAGGGTAAATCATCGTTGGAAGCGCCATCCATTTGTGGCATACTATCAGCGCCAGCAGCCGACGGAGCAGCGGCATTGCTGTATCCTCCCAATGAACCTGATTCGGAATTTCCACCTTCAGCAGATCTGCCACCCAACAACTGAATATTCCCTACACGAAGGGTAAGGGAAGCCCCATTGCGACCATCCTGGGTGGTATAGGTTCTGATATCGGGCTGACCTTCTACATATACCTGCGTGCCCTTTTTTAAATACTGCGCAACGGCTGTGCGCTCCGTCCAGTAAGCACAATCCACCCAAATGGTCTTGTCTTTCGGGTTTCCTTGGGCATCTCTGCTCTTCTCCGTGTGGGCAACGGTAAAGTTGATTACGGTTTTGCCATTCACATTATTGGTAACGGCGTCCTTTCCTAAATGGCCAATGGCCTGCATTCTTACCATGATGAACAATTTTGGTAAATATCAAAAAAAGGCGGCAATCGAGGTTAAGTATTTTTACCCAATTTAGAATGCGACTGTTGATATACTTACTTTCCGGGATTTTGCGCTAAGGCCTCTTCAATAGACTGTCCTAACCAGAACAATGTATTAGGGGCTAATCCCATCGTTTGAAAAACCACCTTTCCCGTTTTATCCAGCACGGCATGGGTGGGATACCCTTTGATACCATATTGAGAGGCTATGGGTCTTCCCGACGCAATTTGCTGATAATCAAAAGGAGTACTCACTAAAAATTCCTCAACGGCTGCTTTTTCATCCAATGCAACCCCTACAAAAACCACCTCCTTTCCTACAAATTCTTTGGTGAGTTCATTCAATTCGGGAATTTCCATGCGGCAGGGAGGACACCCAACAAACCAGAAATTCAACACAACTACTTTTCCTTTGAGTTTTTCCAGTTCTATCCGATTGCCCCGAATAGTTTTCTCCTTGAAATTGGTCGGGAAAGATCCGGTTACAAAACTCTTGCTCTCACCGGGCTTGGGTGTTGCCTTCATTTTTTGTAGATAGGCTTCCGCCGATAGTTTAGTAATGCTCGCACGGGTAAATTCAGGATTAAATTTGAGGTCATATTTTCCGGAAGCATTCATGGGAAGCCACTCATCCATTTTCAATAAACGACCTGCTGAATCGCGCACTTCTAGTTTTTCGAGGTCAATTCCCTGTTTTGGCGGGGCTGATTCTTGGGCAAAAACGGGCACATACATGAGCACAAAAAAAATTAGGTAGCATATCCGATACATATATAAATCTTTATTTAAATATAGTTCAGTCCAGGCAAATAACCTAGGGAAAAATACGCTAATCGAAAAAAGAATCCTAACCGGTAACTTCAAGGTCATCCCTATTCAAAAGAATTAATTTTGTTCAGAAAATTTTGAATGGCATTTTTCATAGTTGATACCCCGGGTTCCTCAAATGGGGCATGCCCGCAATTTTCCAACATAATCAAACTCTTTTCACTACTAATTCTGTTATAAAAAGGCTTACTCGTAGCAAGGGTAGTCCAAGTGTCTTTTTCGGGCTGTAAATACAAAACCTTACATTTTGTAAATGCTTCCGGTTCAAGTGCCGGATTATAGGCAGTAAAAGTTCGTAAAAAACGTAAGGGAATTTTACTACCCCCCGCTAGCATATCCTTTGCAAACAATTGAGAAAATGCTGCATCATTCGTAATTTTTTCCATACTACTTATCCAACGAATTGGAACCCGGATATGATCTGAAACAGGGGCTGTAATTTTACCAATCGGCATGGCAACCCTACTCAACCATTTACTTCCCGTTAAATCATCCCGCACAGTTGCTTGCCTCGGATCTGCCAATGTAGTTACAATAATTCCCTTCACCGCAGGGTTTTTTGCTGCTACCTGATATGCCAACATACCTCCCATACTTAATCCGAATAATACAATCGGACGACCATCTTTTTCCTGCTCCGCATTAATCAAATCAGCAACACAATCTACCCAATCAGCATACAATATATTTTTTCGTTTTGGATTTTTAGTTAACCCATACCCTATTAAATCAGGAGCTATATATTCATATCCCAAAGCATGTATAAAATTTCCCAATAACCCTACTATCCGACCATTTCCTCCAGCCCCGTGCAGAATAATAACTTTTACTGGAGCATTTTCATTGGGTATGCGGTCTATATGTATGGAATAGTCCTTCCAATTCCAATAAGTTTCTTCAGGCATTTGATTTTCGGAATACCACAAATTTGTTGGAAGAAAATATTGATACTTTTTCCAATAGCTTGTTTGTGAATAATAATCAGGCCGGGTTAATGGTTTACAGGAAAATGTCATAACTACTAAAGTGAATAAATAGATTTTCTTCATGAAAAAAATGCTTTCAAAAGCAGGAAAACAAACTTAGCTATAAATTGTTTTTTAAAATGCGGTGGCATTTAAACAAAAAAGGATTTCCGCATATCGAAAGAGTAATGCATCCCAATCTCCTTGTGAAATTGTACGATAATTTATGCGCTGTGCGGTTCAAGACTCGCCAACTACTTACATTCTCTTAAGATGTTGTACCTTTGCACCCTCGAAGCAATAGGCGCAACATGAGCAGAAATGGTAAAATATTAGTAGCAATGAGTGGCGGTATAGATAGTACCGTAGCCTCCCTTATGCTCCACGATCAAGGGTATGAGGTGGTAGGCATCACCATGAAAACCTGGGACTACTCCAGTTCCACCACTTCTACTAAAGAAACAGGTTGTTGCAATATAGACTCATTTAATGATGCCCGCCAGGCAGCCGTTCACCATGGCTTCCCCCATTTTATATTAGACATACGCGATGAGTTTGGCGATTTTGTAGTAGAAAATTTTGTAGAAGAATACCTCGCCGGCAGAACACCCAATCCCTGTGTGATGTGTAATACCCATATCAAATGGCGGGCCCTGTTAAAAAGAGCCAATGCACTGGATTGCGAATTCATCGCTACCGGTCACTATGCCTCAGTTCGAAAACATACCAATGATCGATTTGTTATCAGCAAAGGCTTGGATGAAACCAAAGACCAAAGCTATGTGCTATGGGGCCTCGATCAGGAATTGTTGAGTAGAACCCTGTTACCCTTGGGCGGTTTTAGAAAATCAGCCATCCGACAAATGGCGGTAGATTATGGCTATCCAGAATTAGCTAAAAAAAGCGAGAGCTATGAGATTTGCTTTGTGCCCGACAACGATTATCGCGGCTTTCTGAAAAGAAAAGTAGATGGATTAGAAGCGCGCGTGAATGGAGGGTGGTTTGTTGATAAAACCGGAAAAAATTAGGGCAACATAAAGGATACCCTTTCTATACCATCGGGCAACGCAAAGGGCTCGATATAGCACTCGGGCATCCCGTATATGTTACGGCCATCGATCCGGAAACTAATGTGGTTGTATTAGGGGAAGAAAATGATTTAGACAAAACGGATATGCAGGTTACTAGAATCAACTGGCTGAAATATGCGGGCATTGATGCACCAACAGAAGCCATCACCAAAATCCGTTATAAAGATCCCGGAGCACATTCCATTCTTACGCCCCATTCGGCCGGCATCGCCGTTCAATTTCCCGGAGCGGTTAAGGGTATTGCACCCGGACAAAGCGCTGTTTTTTACGAAGGGGATGATGTGATGGGCGGAGGAATTATTCAGCGCTCGTAATATTGCACTTACTTTTTTTACGAAACTTTTTGCAACAAAGCGGCATACAAAGTATCGGCTCGATGCTGATAGCCTTCCAATAATTTACTTTCAACTATACGGAAGGGAAACCCTTGCTGCAACCAGCTTACCATTGCTTCATTTTCGCTGCGAAATACCGAACAGGTAATATACAACAGAAAGCCATTTTCTGCAACGGTTGGGGCTACCTGTGTAAGGATTGCCCGTTGACGGTGATTATATTCCGCTAACTTTTCTTCAGTAAAAAAACGAATCTGCTCCGGTGTTCTGCCCCAGGTTCCACTGCCCGAACAAGGTACATCGCAAATTACCAGTTGTTGCGGAGGCAATGCAAAACCAGCTTTACTTAAATCTATTACTCGTTGATCAAAGGTATTTATGCCGGCTTTGGCAAAACGCTTTGCGAGATTATGCAATACCGTTGCTCTAACATCGCTCACCGTTAATCGAATAGGACCAAAATAATCTTTGGCGAGTATCGATTTACCCCCGCTTGCTGCACAGCAATCCCAAACCGTTAATGGCTTAGTAGCATCTACTGGAATAGGGTGGAATAATTCAGCAACACGCTGAGAACTCAAATCCTGAATCACCACTTCCTCATCAATTTTTACTACCTGCTCAATAGAAGTTGTATTGCGAAGGGAAAGGCCATCAGTTCCAACTTTATGAAAATCGATTCCAGCTGCTTGTAATTTTTTTTCTACTTGCGACCATTTGCCCGGGCGAACCCGAAGAAATAAATCGGGTTGGCGTAAATGACTGGCAACAAAATCGTTCACAATAATATTATCACTCAACAACTGTATAAAAGGGAAAATTGATTGCCAATTTCCGGATAAACCTATTGTTGCTAACCAGCTGAATTTATCAAACAACGAATTTGCAAGATGCAATTGCCAGAATTCAGGTAATAGTTCTTTAGCTATAATTTCAGCGGGGGGATATAAAAATAGTACTGCTTGCCAGCGAGCCGCCTCGGGCCAATCTATTCCAAAATCTCCCAAGCGGAAAAAACCATAGCAAAGGGTACTTATTTGCTTTCGATCGCTACCCCCATGTTTTTTATTAGCAGCAAAATACTTTTTTAAATGAGCAGCCAGCGGCTCAGAACCTGTATACTGTTTTACCAATGAATCTGCTGTTTGCAGATAGCTGATATATCGCCTTCCTGCCGGTGAGGATGCTGAAAAGGAGGCGGATAGCATGTGCCGACTTATAATTCTAGTAAAGATTTCACGGGATCTTTCCCAATCAATAGCCAGGAAGGATTCTCCAGCAATTCTTTAACGCGAACCAAAAATCCTACACTCTCTCTACCATCAATAATTCGGTGATCGTAACTCAATGCCAGATACATCATGGGTAAAATAACCACTTGTCCGTTTACTGCCATGGGTCGATCCTGTATTTTATGCATTCCCAGAATAGCACTTTGCGGTATATTGATAATGGGGGTACTCATCAAACTTCCGAACACGCCTCCGTTGGTTATGGTAAAAGTGCCCCCTTGCAGTTCATCGGCGGTTAACTTACTATCTCTTGCCTTACCTGCCAGCTCTACTACTTTCCGTTCAATATCAGCCATACTCAAACTTTCTACATTTCTCACTACCGGAACAGTTAAGCCACGAGGAGTGCTTACGGCAATGCTGATATCAGCATAATCGTGGTAAATAATCTGGTCGCCATCTATAGAAGCATTTACAGTGGGCCATTCACTCAGCGCAACGGCACAGGCTTTGGCAAAGAAGCTCATAAAACCCAGATTCACACCATGCAGCTCCTTGAATTTATCCTTATAGTCTTTGCGTATGGCCATAATCTTCGTCATATCTACTTCATTAAAAGTAGTGAGCATGGCGGTAGAATTTTTGGCTTCTACCAGTCGGCGGGAAATGGTTTTACGGAGATTGCTCATTTTTTCCTGACGCAGATTCCGCGACATCAGTTCGGCACCTTCAAATGCTTTTTTACCGGGATTTTTCAACACATCCAGTACATCCTGCTTTACAATTTTTCCATGCACACCCGATGGCTTGATAGCAGCTACATCTACCTGTGTATTGGCGATGATGGCCGATGCTACCGGGGTTGCTTTAGGCGCAGGCGCAGTTGACGGTGCTGATGGGGGTGTTGCAGGTGCCGCTGCAGGTGCTTCCGTTTTCTCGGCAACCGGAACTTCTGCAGGTCGAGCAGCCGTTTCATCTATTTTAGCAACTATATCTCCAATGCGTAAGCTATCTCCTTCTTTGACTAATTGTTGTAAGGTACCGGCTTGTTCGGCATTCACTTCAAAAGTGGCTTTCTCACTTTCCAGCTCAGCAATCACCTGGTCTCTTTCTACCCAGGCGCCTTCGGGTTGCGTCCATTTTAGCAAAGTAACTTCACTGATAGATTCTCCGATAGAAGGTATTTTTATTTCAATCATACAATTGGTATTCAGTTTATTAATCAAACATTAAAAGCAGTAGCAATAATTTGTGCCTGCTCTAGGGCATGTATTTTGGCATAACCGGTTGCGGTGGCTGCGCTGGCATTGCGGCTGATTACTCCGAAACTAAACGACTTCAGATTCATCTGTAAAAAAGAAGCTGCTCCCATATTCTGAGGTTCTTCCTGTACCCAAAACCAGGTGGCTGCCTGGTATTTCCGATGCAGTTTTTCTAACTGATTAACGGGCAATGGATATAACTGCTCTAAGCGAACCAAGGCAATATCTTTCCGCTGATCCTTCTGTTGCTTCTCCAGCAACTCGAAATATATTTTACCGGAACATAAAATCACTTTTCGAATACTATCCGGGTCGGTTACCGCATCATCATCTAACACTTCCCTAAAACGCCCATGAATAAATTCTTTAACAGGGCTAAAGGTTCCCGCACTTCTCAGGTTGGCTTTGGGAGAAAAGTTAATCAGCGATTTTCGGAAAGGCCAGGCAAGCTGCCTTCTGAATGCATGGAATAAATTTGCCGCACTCGTTATATTCGTTACCACCAGATTGAGTTCGGCACAGAGTTGCAGGAATCTTTCCATGCGGGCACTGCTGTGTTCCGGACCCTGTCCCTCATATCCATGTGGCAACAACATAACCACCCCATTCTGGCGCTGCCATTTTTGTTCGCCTGCAGCTAAAAACTGATCTATGATGGTTTGTGCTCCGTTAGAAAAATCGCCAAACTGGGCTTCCCAAATTACCAAGGCATCGGGGTTAGCCAGTGAGTACCCATATTCAAATCCTAACACCGCAAACTCACTGAGCAAAGAATTATAAATTCTGAATTTCTGTTGATCTTGGTTAAAATGATTCAGTCGGTTATATCCCTTATTCGTTTGCTCATCCCGCAATATCGCATGCCGGTGGCTAAAAGTTCCACGTTGTACATCCTGCCCACTCATGCGAACCATTTTTCCTTCTACCAACAAAGAGGAATAAGCAATCAATTCTGCAGTGGCCCAGTCTATTTTTTGCTCGGTTTCCAGCAATTTGATTTTTTCCTGTATCAGCTTTTCTACTTTTTTCAGCGGCTGAAAATTTTCGGGCCACTTCATCAGTTGCTGAAATAATTGATGAAACACCTGCTCTGGTATGCCAGTTTCGGGCGATGCAATAAAATCATGTGCATGCGCTTTTCGCAAACTCTTCCAGGCAAGCTCCGGTGGCTGATAATTATAGGGAAGGGTGTGTTGTTTTACCTCATCCAGCCGCTCTTGCAAATCAGACCAGAATTTTTTCTCCATGTCTTTTGCCAGCAACTGGGCATCTTCCGTTCCATGTTGTATTAGGTAATTGGTATAAATTTCCCGCGGGTTGAGGTGTTTGTCGATCAATGCATACAACTGTGGCTGGGTATATTTTGGATCGTCGCCTTCGTTATGTCCATGCTTACGATAGCAAACCATATCAATAAAAATATCGCTGTTAAATTCGTTGCGATATCGGGTAGCTATTTCGGCACATTTTACTACCGCTTCAGCATCATCTCCGTTTACATGCAATACAGGTGCCTGAACCATGGCGGCAACAGAAGTACAATAATCGGCACTGCGCGCATCATCAAAATCAGTAGTAAAGCCAATCTGGTTATTAATTACAAAATGAATAGTTCCTCCGGTATAATAACCCCGCAGATTGCACATTTGTAATATTTCGTACACAATACCCTGACCGGCAACTGAAGCATCTCCATGAATCAGCACCGGTAAAATTTTATCAAAATCACTTTGATACAACACATCTGCCTTGGAACGGGCAAATCCCAACACAACAGGATCAACCGCTTCTAGATGCGAAGGATTCGGCATTAATTTGAGGCGCATGGTTTTTCCAGAAGGAGTAGGCACATCACTTCCATACCCCATATGGTATTTCACATCACCACTACCCATGGTTTGGTCTATCTGAGCCGTTCCTTCAAACTCACTGAAAATTTGGTTGTAGGTTTTTCCCATGATATTGGCCAGCACATTCAGCCGGCCACGGTGGGCCATTCCAATTACCACTTCCGCTACTTCTAGCTCGGCGGCCACATTAATAATCGTGTCGAGCGCCGCGATGGTAGTTTCTCCCCCTTCCAACGAAAACCGTTTTTGTCCGATATATTTTGTGTGCAAAAACTTCTCAAACATCACCCCTTGGTTCAGCTTCTCTAATATTCTTTTCTTCTTTTCAATAGATAATGGCTGAGAAAATCCTGATTCCATTTCTTGGGTTAGCCAGTCAATTTTTTTCTGATCACTGATGTATTTGAACTCAATCCCTACATGTTGCGCGTAGGTTTGCTGCAATTTGGCTAAAATGTCGCGCAAACTTGCACCGAGCATTCCCAATAAACTACCTGCATAAAATACCCGATCTAAATCCGGCTCGCCCAAACCAAAGAAATCAAGGTCTAAATTAGCACCCCTGTCTTTCCGGGGCCGAATAGGATTGGTAGTAGACAGCAAGTGCCCCTTATTTCTATATCCCAAAATCAATCGATATACCGCAATTTCTCGGGCAATGTCCACCCCCTCGCCGGTGCCAGGAAAAACGGGCGCCAGAGGGGCTGTAGGTGTAGCAGGGGATGTAGGTTCAGCAAGGGCTGAAGGCACTTGTGCCTGAGCAGCGCCACTTGAAACGGCAAAGTCGAATCCCTCAAAAAACTTACGCAAATCTGCATCTACACTCTCCGGATTTTGCAGAAAAGATTGGTACATACCTTCTATAAAGGCAGGATGAGAGTTGGTTATGTATGAAAAGTCTTTCATAATTCAGGCAACAGGGTTGGTTGTCGGGTTGCAAATATCGGTCAACTAGCTCATACTCCACCCCTCAAAAAGGGATAAAATAGAGCGGAATAGGCAGTTTTTTGATTTTTTTTGGTTTTAATTTCACCATTTCACGGGGAATCACTAACTTTGCCGTCCCGAAAAAAATATAGAATGGCTAATCACTCAGCTACTAAGAAAGACGTAAGACAAGCATCCAAGCGCCGCGACAGCAACCGCTATTACGGTAAAACTACTCGTAACGCTATCCGCGATCTGAAAACCAAGGAAGGTGACCAGGCCTATGCCGATGGTTTACCTAATGTGGTTTCTATGATTGATAAACTTGCCAAAAAAGGTATTATCCATAAGAACAAAGCGGCTAACCTGAAGAGCAAATTGACCAAAAAGGCCAATGCCGCTGCTGCCAAATAAACGCTGGAATCAAAATATAAACGAAGGCCCCGATTTAACTCGGGGCTTTTTTTTGGGCAATACCCCCCGGGCAGGGTACCTTATTCGAAAGAAAATTCAATTACCTTCGCAATCATGATAGAAAAAATTCTAATCCTCGATTTTGGCAGCCAGTTTACCCAACTGATAGCCCGTGCCGTAAGAGAGGCGAACGTTTATTGCGAGATCATTCCTTTTCATAAGTCGTTTCAATATGATGCTTCCATCAAGGGAATCATTTTAAGCGGCTCCCCCTTTAGTGTAAATGATGAAAATGCCCCCCGGGTAGCGTTAGAAGAAATGCTGCAAAAAGTGCCGGTGTTGGGTATTTGCTATGGAGCCCAACTTTCTGCAACCCTACTGGGTGGCAGAGTAGACAAATCGAATAAAAGGGAATACGGACGTGCGCTTTTACAAACCCGCCTGGCCGACCCATTGCTTACCAACATACCAGAACAATCACAGG
>CAIUKP010000191.1 GCA_903899675.1 uncultured Bacteroidota bacterium
AATGGTAAATAATAAAAATAAAAGAATTATTTTTTTCATGTAGGTGTTTTTACAATTTGAAGAATATTTTTTTCCCAGTGTAGTCTCCGTAACGACAGTGGAGGGACTGCGCGCCTTTTTGTAGGTAAATCTTATTCCCAATCACTGTTCCTAACGAAGTGCGCCTCTGACGTAATGCGCGACTTTGCGAAGGTATGCTAAATCCAAAGTAAATTACAAAATATCTCTATTCTCAGATTGATATCATTTTACAACTCCTTAATTCACTTTCGGCACATTTATCAAGCTCCCAAAAAATAAGGCATTTAAGAAAAGTTTATTCGTTCCATACCAAGCCCCCCTGAAATTGGGGTCGTCGGTGAACATAATGATTCGTCCTTCTCCTTCCTGCGCGATATTAATCGCTGCTGAATTCTTGATTTTTTTTGCTGAATTCGGATGAAGATATCCACCTATTAATGGATTGTCTGTATACTGTAAAACAGTGCTGTATGGGTTGGTACTAGGCGTCAGATAGGTTTGTCCATTTCTATACACCGAAATCTTTCTGCTCGAAAAGCCAAATCCAATAGGGTGCGTAGTATCTAGGTCGGCCTGAAAAATAGATCCTCCCAAACTTTTGGCACCCTCATTGTCACTTGCCATATCGAAATTGATTCTTGCTACAGTATTTCCTTTTGCACTGTCTATGGCAGGAATTATTTTCTCTTTGCTCATGCCCTGCTTGATGGCCCATTCTGTTCCTGATTTAATGGTAATTAAGGTACCCCCATTTTGTACCCAGGCTTTTATTTTATCAGCAGATCCTTTGTCTATTAATGCATAATTCCCCGAAACTATTATCAGGGTATTATATCTGTCCAATTTATAACGGCCTAGTGAAATGAGATCAATTTTGGCGATGGGTAAGTGCAACCGCTCATCCAGTAAATGCCATATTTCACCTGCCTCCGAAGCGGCAACACCGGTACCGATTAGCATGGCAGCCTTCACAGGAGCAATGCTTTGCACCAAGCTGCTACCCAGGTCGATGCCGGATAAGCTGTAACTCGATGATAATCCAAAAATGGGAACTGCCGTTTCCTCGCTTACTTTATTTACCAGTTTATACAATGAATCTGCAGAAATAAACTGTCTTTGCACTGGGACAGATATGCTGCCATAACCAAAACTTTTTTGTTTTCCTCCAACCCCAATGGTAAAGGGTTTGAAGGCAGTTTGCACAATGGCACCACCAGATTGTAATGCATAGATGGCACGATGGGCATTATAATCATTCAGTTCAAAAACATAGGTTTCTGTGGCTTTTTCAATTGCAGAATTTTTCCTTTCAGGAAGTACGCTTATTTTATTGCCTTTATTGAAACCGCTTTTCAATTCGGCATAGGGTAATCCGTAGGCATGTATCAAACTCCAGGTGGATGCGTCATAAAAAGTACTATCCACATAGGGGATGGCTTTTTCGAAAATAGATTTCACCATGATGTAGTTTGCCTGCTCTACGGGAACAACATAGGATTTACCAGCATCAAAATTTTTCCCGTCAGCACTAACCAATTGGTCGTTGGTATATACTTCAATTTCGTGCAGTAATAATAGATTCACAAAAGCCCGTGTGCGGGTTTCATCTTTGGTATCACCAAAAAGGTAGGCTTTAATACTGCTTTTTTTCGCCTGGTCTGCCGCAGCTTTATAAAATTCACTGCGCATCTTCAATAGGGATGATTTTTCTGCTAATGAGGCTCGGATGGTGGCCAGCGACATGGTAAAGTGGTTGCGAACAGTAAATCCGAATGTGAGTGGGATAGTAGTTGTTTCCTGCACATGCCCACGACTGCTGGACTGTTCAAATAAAAATCCGGCACCGCCGTAAAAATTAATATAGCTGCTGCCATAGCCTGGGTATAACTTATCATAGGCTTCTTTTGTAAAATACATCGAGCCGATTTTATTCATGGCCTCTGCAAAATAATTGGCATACTTAGGGTAAATGGAATTATAGAGATAGTCGGGAACCACAGGATTATTGCTGCTGTTTTTTCCGGGATCAAAATAGTGGGTGGCATTGGTACCCTGTTCATGGTGATCTGTTTGAACATAGGGGCGCCACTCATGAAAAAAACGGATCCGGTTTCTTGTTTCCGGAAATGTGCCTAAAAACCAATCGCGGTTTAGGTCGAACCAATAATGATTAAATCGTCCACCTGGCCAAATCTCATTGTGCTCTCTATCGGCAGGGTCTGCTACTGGAGGTTCTCCTTTGTGCATATTTGCCCAGTTGGTATGGCGGTCGCGCCCATCTGGGTTGATATTTGGGTCCATCAGAATTACCATTTCATTCAGCCATTTCTTTGTTTCCTCGCTTTCACTGGCAGTTAAATAATAGGCAGTTAACAAAGCTGCCTCACTACTGGAGGGCTCATTGCCATGCACATTATACCCTAAGTGTATCACAAGCGGTATGGAAGCAGTATTGCCTGTTAATTGACCAGCCAGGTTGGCTTTGCGTATTGATTCGATTTTTTGATGATTGTCGGATGAAGTAAATATCGCAACAATCTGCTGACGATGTTCATAGGTTTCGCCTATAATCTGATAATGGATGCGGTTGGATACTTTGCTGAGTTCTTTCAAGTATTCTACTATTTTATCATGACGGGTATGCTGAGAACCTATTGTATAGCCGAGAAATTTTTCGGGAGTAGGTATCGCCGGATTCATAGCACTCGATGCATCTGGATAAAAATAGTCTGATTGCGCACTAGCTGAAGAAAAAAGTGAAATGCAGAAAATCAATGAGCAGAATGTTCTAAGCAGCATGGGAGTATATTTTGGATAAGGAAAGTACTGATTTTTCGGGAAAGGAAGGTAATTTTATTCCTGATGTAGATTCATGTTTGCAATCATTATCTGCGTACTACTTGCAGTAGAAGGAAATTTTATTTTCATCCATAAATAGTAGGCGCATTAAATAGCAGATAAAATAATCCGCTCACCAAACCCAATCTCCCTTACTTTGCCGCCTTCAAAGGCAACTTGTAGGTTCCTACCACCGGAATAATTCGGTTATTGGTGTTCTTAAAATTACAACTGAAATTTCCAGTTATCACATAGGTAATTGTTGTTGCGGTAGAGTCTTTTTTAGTGATGTTGGTTATGTTATGGACTATATTGGTAGATTGTAATATGGTATTATTAAAAATACTGGGAATGCTATTGTCTACCAATCCAATAATTAAATCACCATTACAACCTGATGAACTCAACAATTGGCCACCATCATATATTTTATAGGCTCCTGCCTTCATGGTGGCTATATCGATATTTTTATTGTGATGCTTGATGTAGCAATCCAGAAAGAAACTATCTACATTTATTTGTCCCACATTGGTTACACTATAACTTTTAGTGGTTAAGCACCCGGTTTGATTGGCCAATACCAAGGTTGATACAGAGTTGGTAGTATATTTTACATTGTTGATGTAAGTATTCAGATAATAATCATAGTTGGTAAGCGTTTCATCATCTTTACCACAGGCCAAACCAATACTGCATCCCAAGAACCCCAATAATGAGTACAAAACTATGTTGCGTGTTTTCATGGGTTTTCTTTAGATGCTTTTATTAAAATAGTTCTCCCAAATTTAGGTAAAATCCTTGGCTGCCTTTTCCGAATCCATAGTCCAGACAAATATTCGCTCCAGATTTTTTATTCACCCTAACGCGCAAACCGGCACCAAATCCACGCAGAAAGGGTTCGTAGGGTTTTATATTTCCATAAAATTGTTGCCAATTGAAAAAGGCAACTCCACCCAATAATCCATTGCGGGTAATTCGGTATCGGTATTCTGCTTCGGCGTAAATCATTTGTTTTCCTCGAAAGCGACTTTGTACGTAGCCTCTTCCGGTATTATACTGGTCATCCCAGCCTGTACTGGGTAAATACAAATAATTCGGTGTGCCAGCCAGGGTGAGCCAGTTAAAACTCCATAACGCCAGCGTATTATGAGACCCTTTTGGAAAATTGATATAGGCACGTGCATCCAATAAAAGCGAGGCCCATTCACGATTGCTACCCAGTTCTTTCAAACTTTGCCGAATGGTTGCATTCGCATAAACTCCCTGGGTAGCATTGATTTGATTTTTACGGGAATCAAAAATCAGTTTGCCAACCGGGCCGCTAGCAGTTTGGGAGCTGCCAAACTCTTGTTGAATGTACACATTGATTCTGCGGGTTTGTGGGTCGATTACTTTAATATTCCAGAATTGGTCGTAGTAAAACCCCGCACCCAGAAACAAGTTTTTATAAACTCTCCGAAGGATGCTCTGATGCAATTTGATTTGTTCGAAGTTGATGGTATGGTTTTTATTCGGATCAGTAGGGCCGCCTAATCCAAAAATATTCGAGGGGTAGGAAATATATCTATTATCCGAAACCAAATCCCAGTTTCCATTTTTACTTAAAATATCTGCATAAAGTGGAATAATAATTTGGTTGTATTCTGAATAGGTAATGCTGGCAGAAATGGTGGAAATCTTGGGATCTTTTACATTTTTGGCATAGAATGCTATGTTTCCTGTTACAATGCCGGCAAATCCGGTTTGCAATGAATATCCTACCGCAGGTAAAGCTGAAATAAATACCGGTTTATTTTTTTTCTTTTCTTTTAGCGCATCAACTTGGTTGGTTGAAGTCTTTTTTTTAAAGAGATCAAAAAAATCTTTTTCTGGCTTAGAAGTCCCTCCCAAA
>CAIUKP010000192.1 GCA_903899675.1 uncultured Bacteroidota bacterium
ACATTTTGTAAATGGCATTTTAGATAATATTCACAAAGAACTGGTTGAGGCTGGCATGATTAACAAAATCGATCATAAAAATAAAGGATAATCTATGCGCAGTATTGTCTGTTTAATTTCTGCCCTGGCTTTAATCATTGGATGTACTAATCCGCCTGCTAAACCAGGAGCAGCTCATACCGAATCGCTCCCCGATCCTGCTACCTACACGAAAGTGCAGTGGATAGACTCTGTGAAGGATTTCGGAACAATCAACATGGGGGATTCTATTCAGGTTTCGTTTACTTGCAAGAATATGGGGGAGAAGCCTCTTTTTCTTACTCAGGTGAATCCAAGTTGTGGATGTACAGTAGCCAGTTATTCAAAAGAAGCAATTTTACCCGGACTAACAGGTTTTGTTACCGGCACTTTCAATAGCAACCGATCGCATCCCGGTGAAGTAAGAAAAACTATCTTTGTTACCACCAATACACAGGATGGAATCAATCATACCCTTACCTTTACGGGCAAAATCGTTCAACCGGTTAATTAACTTATACCGATCAATTTTTTAATCATTAATATCTACGTATGTTTTCATTTGTTCAATTGTTAATGGCAGGTAATCCCGCACAGGCTGGCGGTGGTATGGTGAATCTAATTCTGATGGGTAGCATTATCCTGGTATTTTGGTTATTTATGATTCGCCCACAAGCAAAAAAAGCCAAGGATCAAAAAAAGTTTATTGATAACCTGCAAAAGGGAGATAAGATTGTTACCATCGCTGGTATCCATGGAACCGTTAATAAAATTAATGAAGATGGTACCCTGCAATTGGAAATCAATCCAGGCAGTTATGTCAAATTAGAAAAGTCGGCTATCAGTATGGAATGGACTGCTGCGATTAATAAACCAGTAGCTGAAAAGAAGTAAGCCCTTCCCGCTTTTGTAATAGCGGCACCTTCTTGCACTAAAATAAAATTTGTGGCCCTTCATGTTGGTCTCACAGGTGGCATTGGCTGCGGTAAAAGCACTGTAGCGAGCATCTTTCAGGTGCTGGGTATTCCTGTGTTAAACGCGGATACAGTTGCAAAAAACCTGATGAATACCGATCCTTCTATTCGTTCTGCCATTCAGCAAACATTTGGAATGGATATGTACACCGATGGCCAACTGGAAAGAAAAAAGTTGGCTGCCCTGGTTTTCAGCAATCCCGATCTTTTGGCCCAACTCAATGCCATCGTTCATCCCGCTTCTATTGCGGCAGCCATCACCTGGGCAAATCAGCAAACTACTCCCTACTGTGTAAAAGAAGCGGCGCTGTTTTTCGAGTCCGCCTCGGCAGAAGGCATCGATGTGATGGTGGGAGTGAGCAGTCCAAAAGCCCTGCGTATACAACGCGTAATGCATCGCGATCAAATTACCCGCGATGAAGTAATCCAACGTATGCAAAATCAAATTGACGAAAATTTGAAGATGCGCCTCTGCGATGAAGTGGTAGTGAACAATAATATAGATTTACTGATTCCACAGGTATTAGCATTGCACGAAAAATTATTACAAAAAGCGGCGGATAAAAAGCTTGCTGCAAACACTCCCTAAACTGATCGCGCAGTAATTTGAAAACAGGCTCTTTTCAGTTTTCCTTCAAAATCAAAGGGCGTGGTCGCTCGAGTGATGTCTTTAATTTCTTCGGCCTCAATGGCTGCTTTATCTAATTGAAATTTACTGTAATTGGTGCTGAAAAATAAAATCCCTCCCGGCGTAATCGCACGTAATACATCATTGATTAGTTCTACATGGTCGCGTTGAATATCTAAAATATCCTTCATCCGCTTGCTGTTGCTAAAAGTGGGTGGATCCATCATCACCAGATCGAACTGATTTGGGCGGAGCGTTTTTAAATACGCTTTCACATCTGCATGCACCATTAGAAATTTTTGGTCCTCTTCCCATCCATTTAACTGCATATTTTCCTTTGCCCACTGGAGATAGGTCTTTGATAAATCTACCGAAGTAACCTTGGCTGCACCACCTGCCGCCGCATACACAGAAAAAGAACCGGTATAACAAAACAAATTCAATACCTGTTTGCCGGCAGATAGTGCACGAAACAACTGACGCGTAATCCGATGATCTAAAAACAATCCCGTGTCTAGATAGTCCGTTAAATTCACCTGAAAAAGCAGGTTGTTTTCCGAAATGGTAAATACATGGGCCCGCTCGTTTAATTTTTCATATTGTTCATCGCGGTGCGACATTCTTTTTCTTTGTCGCAGAAATATTTTTTCATCATCCACGGATAGTATTTCGCCAATGCAGGCAAGGCTTTCTTCCAGCCATTGTGCGTAGATTTCATCCTCCATCCCG
>CAIUKP010000193.1 GCA_903899675.1 uncultured Bacteroidota bacterium
ATTCCGTCTTTCCAGTGGTAAGTATCGGCAAAGCAACCCCCGGGCCAGCGCACTACGGGTACTTTTAATTTTTTCAGGGCATCCAGCACATCTGTCCGTATTCCATTTTTATTAGGAATCGTTGTGTTTTTTTCTCCTACATACAATCCACCATAAATTCCATTTCCGAGATGTTCTGCGAAATGTCCGTAGATGTTTTTATTAATGATCTCTTTTCCTTTGGCAACGTCTATGGAAAGGGTATTTTGGCTGTGGGCGGTAAATCCTATACAAATAGCTAACCAAAAAAAATATACTTTCATATTTCCTTTATTGATAGGGTTCAACTGTTTGAATATTTCCATTAGGTAGATGTATGAGTTCGGTAACCTTTATATTTCTTAAATGCGTTTTTCCAGATAGTTGTGTATCGTGATAGAAAAGATACCATTTTCCGCGAATATTTACAATAGAATGGTGGTTGGTCCAACCTTCTACGGGTTCTAATACTTTTCCTTTATAAGTAAATGGACCATAGGGAGTATCACCTACTGCATAACATATCAAGTGACTATCACCGGTGGAGTATGAGAAATAATATTTGCCATTGTATTTATGCATCCAGGCAGCTTCGAAAAACCTTTTTTGGTTATTCCCTTCCTCCAACAGATTTCCGGCGGCATCTAGAATTTTCACTTCCCGAACGGTTTCTGCAAACTGTTTCATATCAGAAGACAGTTTGGCTACTCGGGGTAAAATCGCCAGTTGATCTTTTTTTCTGAGTAGGCCGGAAGGATCATATACATTGTTTTCCCATTTTTGTAACTGTCCGCCCCAGATGCCCCCGAAGTACATATAAAAACTTCCGTCATCATCCTGAAAAACGGCCGGGTCGATGCTATAGCTATAGGCAATAGGATTTTTTTCTGCTATAAAGGGGCCTGCCGGGTTTGTTGAAGTAGCAACGCCTATTCTGAAAATATCATTTTTGTCTTTCAGTGGAAAGTATAAATAGTAAGTACCCTTAGAAAAAGCAGCATCTGGTGCCCATAATTGTCGCCCACCCCAGGGAATTCCTTTAATTTCTAAAGCAACTCCATGGTCGGTAACGGGGCCGTTTATAGAGTCCATCGAATAAATGCGGTAGTCTCGCATAGAAAAATGATCTCCATTATTATTCTCGGGTATGCCAGTATCTATATCGTGGGAGCAATACAAATATATTTTACCCTCAAATACATGTGCCGAGGGGTCGGCTGTATAAAAGTTTGTTACCAGGGGTTGCGAGCGCGGCATCTTTTTTAAGGTACCTATATTTTGGGCGGATAACGGCGAAGAAGGAAGATGCACTAAAAAAATAAACAATACTAGTAGCCCATAGTTTGTAAAAAAAATGCTTCCAACTTTCAGATGATTTCCTGCAAAGTATTTTTTATTTTTTGCGAATAATTGGGGAATAATATATTGTTTCATAGCTTATTTTTTCTGCTAGATGATGCTCTTATGATTAAATCGGAATTGATGATGATGGTATTGGTTAGCGATAAATCTGATTTTCCCTGTAGATGCTGGATAAGATTTTGGGCAACAATTTCTCCAATTTCAGCGCCGGGGTAGTTGATGGTTGTTAGGGTAGGCTGGATGAGGGTGCTGATGGTATCATTGTTAAATCCCACAATGGCAATGTCTTCCGGAATTCGGATACCCTCATCCTGCAAGGTTCGCATGATAACTGCAGCCGAAAAATCATTGGTAACAAAAATGCCTTCGGGCATTGCTTTCATGGCCAATATTTTTTTGGCTGCGGCGATACTATCTTTTTCTGATAGATTAGTAATCAGCAGATTTTTTTCCAAGAATTGCAGATGATGTGCCGCTAAGGCATCCTGATATCCTTTGAAACGTTCATTGTATACATTTCGCTGCAAGCTGGCGGTAACATGCACTATTTTTGTGCATCCCTCCATAATTAGATGACGGGTAGCTTCAAAACCTGCTTTGCGATTATTGATAATTACCTTC
>CAIUKP010000194.1 GCA_903899675.1 uncultured Bacteroidota bacterium
AGAGCCTGCAATACAAACTACTATTACCAATAGAGAGATAACCACTTGCATATTTTTGCTTACCCATTGACTGATAAAATGTTCGCCCAGCATTTTGGCGCCAATAAAAATCAATACGATAGCAATACCCTGTTGCAGATAATCGAACTTGGATACAGCAGTACGCAATAAGAAGAATAAACTCCGCAAACCCAATACAGCAAAAATATTAGAAGTATAAATAATCAACGGGTCTTTGGAAATACCCATTACAGCAGGAATGGAATCGAGTGCAAAAACTAAGTCAATAGCTGCCAATAAAATAATTACTACAAAAAGACTGGTGTACAAGCCCTTACCATTTTTTCTGATAAAAAACTTTCCGCCGCCATCTTCTTCTGTAAGCGGGAATATTCTTTTGATTTGCCGATACACCCAACTTTTGTGCGGGTCGAATTCATCTTCCTCGCCGGCAGTAAACATTTTATAGCCGGTAAACAGCAGAAATGCGCCAAAAATATATAAAACCCAGGTGAATTGCTGCACCAGTGCCACACCCAATGTGATAAAGAGTATTCGAAAAAAAATGGCCATCAATATGCCCACTAATAATACCCTAGAATAATGCACAGGCTTTACCCGGAAGGCATTAAATATGATGATAAACACAAAAATATTATCGATGCTTAAGCTCCACTCCATCAAATAGGCACTGATAAACTCTAATGCCAATTGAGAAGAAGCTACTTGCTCACTCATATTGGAACGCGTATTCTCCAACGAGAGCGCATGCCCCTCAAATAAAAGAAAGATAAAAAACAATAAAGCCAGTGATACCCAGAAAAAAGTTTGATACAAAGCTTTTTGGAGGGTGATGGTGGTGTTTTTTTTGCTCAGCAATCCTAGGTCAACCACCAGCGCCACCAGCAATACTACTCCAAAAACCAGGTAAACAATTTGATGGTCTGTCATGCATTTATTTATTGAGTAAGGGGAGAAGGACGTTGATACTTTTTTCGGCGAATAGATTGCACAATCCATGCCACCAAAGCAAGTATCAGCAAAGGTACCAGCATATTCAACAATTGCCATTGCAATTTTTCTTCTGCTACCCTATTTTTATCGAGCAAGCGCAGTACAAAATCTTTGTTCCGGCTTTCGTATAATTTTCGCTCACTTACCAAATAGTCGAGGGAGTTCAGAAAAAAATCTCGGTTGGCGAATCGGTAGTTTTCAAAAGGCAGTTCGCCCATCGACTGAGGACCCATGCCCGCAGAAACCGGATTGGTTACAATATCTGCATCCGATACCACAATTTGTTGGGTTGGCTGCTTGTTTTCTGCTGCGAAAGGTACTCCGCTAGTTTTTAGTACAGAATCCTGCAAAGCTGCGGTGGCCCTGCCTGCAAACAAAGAATGAAAAGTACCTTCTAACAAAACCGCAACGGGCAAATAGCTTTTATTAAAGGAGCTAAAATCTTCGGCAGAGCGAACACTATTTAATGTAACCTGAGCAGGTGAACTGATGCTGCGGCTATTCGAATCGGTTGCCAATAAAATGGTTTTTTGTATCCCGGGAGATTTCACGGTATCAATACTCGAAGGAAAAATCGGTAATACCCGATCGAGGTTAGCCGAAATCGGATGAAAATTACGCGCACTGAGAAAGGGATAATAGGGCCAGGGAATTCGTTGCATTACGGGACTCCCATCGGGATTTTTTCCAACAACGATGGGCAATTTGGCACAGTTCAAATCTTGCAGCAAATCGGGCTGAATGCGAACCCCGTATTTAAAAAACAAATCATCCAGCTCTAACCCTCTGTCAAAAGCCGTATAGCCCCCTTTATTGCGCAGCAAACTATCTAACTCTGCATGCAGCTTATCTATAAACCAAATGATTTTACCTCCGTTCATTACATATTGATCGAGTTTGAGCTTATCCTCTTCTGTAAACGGAAGGGTAGGTTTTACTACAATCAATGCTTGAATAAGCGAGGCATTGGGGAATCCCTTTTTTAAATCAAATCGGCCCAATTGATAGCGACTGTATAAGGTTTCATACAAGTCACTTACCGTATAATCTACCGGCTCACCATTTCCGGTTACATAGGCTACTACCGGAATATTTTTCCGGGTTAATTTATCAATGGCATCTGCAAACTTATATTCCAATAGAGCTTCTGCAGCGTTGCGGGTAGCTTCTACATCTTCTTCCGGACTTTGATTGATTACGTCAAACGGCCTAAATATTTTACGACTGCTCCGCAGGTCGATGGCGATGGGTTTTTGACCATCTCGATAACTTACCAGTGCCGAAGGAATGATTCGCTGACTTATTTTTTTCTCGCGCTTACTGCCTACTTCTTCGGAGGTTTCAAAAACAACCCCCAGGCGAGCTAAACTGTCGTATAACTGCATTCGTAGGGTATCGTTCGAAATATTTTCATCGGGTAGGGCGAAGGTTACGTGTAGGTGATTGTGCGAGCGGGTTTTAAATTCATCTAATAATTCAGCGGTTGCAACAGACAATTTTTTATAATTGGCCGGCAGTTCTCCGGTAAGAAAAACCTGCACATCAATTGTGCTATCTACCTCACTCAATAATAGTTGGGTAGAGGGCGAAAGGGTATAACGCTTTTCAGCAGTGAGGTCGATACGAGTATACCACCCGGCGGTTAAAAGCAATATGGCAACAAAGAGGATACCTGCTACCCAGATACGATATGGTTGTATGATTTTACCCAGCATGCAGCATATTATGATTGTTGAATCCGTTGTTGCGTGAAATAAAGAAATAGGGCCGTTATTCCTATAAAATAAAAAAGGTCTCGCGAATCAAGTACCCCCCTGCTGATACTACTATAGTGAAATTTCATGCCCAACATTTGTACGTAATATTCGCTCTCAACCGGCAAGCTTGCGAGTTGACTGATAGAATCAAATCCACTATAAAGTAATAATCCCATGAGTAATCCGATGATGAAAGCCACTACTGTATTGGCAGTTAAACAACTGGCAGCGATGCCTATTGCCGTAGCGGCAGCCCCCAACAAAAGCAAGCCCACATAACTACCAGCAACACCGCCTATATCTATTCCACCGCTAACACTCAGTTGTTGCAGGGTGAATGCATATAATAAAGTTGGTAGTAATGCAGCCCATACAATTAATAAGGCACCTAAAAATTTACCCAGCACTAGTTCCCATGCAGTTATGGGCAGGGTTCGTAATAATTCGAAAAACCCCGATCGGTATTCATCCGAAAAGCTGCGCATGGTGATGATGGGAATAAATACCAACAATACCCAGGGAACCCAGCGAAAAAAGGGGGTTAAACTGGCATATCCATCTTGCAATAAACTGGTATCGGGAAAAACAAAAAACAATAAGCCGTTGAGCACAAAAAAGGCAGCCAATGCCAGATAGCCGGTTAAGCTGCTAAAAAATTGCGCCCACTCTTTTTTGCAAATCATCCACATAGCTCAAAACTACTAGTTATTGATCAATCCGCCCTATGGAAGCGGATAGTTTAGGTATTTTCTCACATTTACGTTACCGTATAAATTCGTGGCGGTGCATAAAAAAACAGCCCGCAGGCTGTTGGAAACTAATTAACCCTGTTGAAGACATTTATACGGCAAAACTCTCTCCACATCCGCAACTTCTGCTGGCATTGGGATTATTGAAATAAAATCCTTTCCCATTTAGTCCATCCGAAAAATCGAGTTCGGTATTTACCAGGTATAAAAAGCTTTTCAGGTCGGTAACTATTTTAATTCCGTTGTGTTCAAATACCTGATCCATCGGTTTTACTTCATTATCAAAATCCATCTGATAACTCAATCCCGAGCAGCCGCCGCCCACTACGCCTACGCGCAAGAAATAGCCATCAGAAACTGACAGCGCGGCATCCTGCATCAACTGATCAACTTTGGTGCGGGCTTTATCGCTAATATAAATGCTGTTTTCGGTATCTACCATGGAACTGTTAATGGGCTCCTGCCAATGATTAATGTATTTTTTCTTCAAAAACCAACTCTTCCAAACCGTTTTTCTTGCGATAATCGTTGATAGCCGATTTGATGGCATCTTCCGCCAACACTGAGCAGTGAATTTTTACGGGGGGTAGATTTAATTCTTCTACCAGATCCATATTGTCTATCTGTACGGCCTGATCTACGGTTTTCCCCTTCAGCCATTCGGTAGCCAGGGAAGAAGAAGCAATCGCTGAACCGCAACC
Organism: uncultured Bacteroidota bacterium; assembly: GCA_903899675.1. Classification (GTDB taxonomy): domain Bacteria; phylum Bacteroidota; class Bacteroidia; order Chitinophagales; family Chitinophagaceae; genus Sediminibacterium. The sequence goes on from CAIUKP010000194.1 coordinate 4,222, forward strand.
AAAGGTTTTGAATTTGGCATCGGTAATTAAACCGGTAGCATCATCCACTTCAATTTGCAAACGCATCACATCACCACATTCGGGTGCACCAACGAGTCCGGTACCTACATTTTTCTTAGACTTATCTAGGGTGCCTACATTTTTCGGGTTACTGTAGTGGTCAATTACTTTTTCTGAGTATGCCATAGGAGTATTTTTTTCTGTTAGGTTATTTACTGATTAATGATGTGCCCATTCAATTTTATCGAGATCGATACCTTCTTTAAACATTTCCCAAAGGGGACTCATTTCGCGCAATTTTAAAACGGTATCGGTTACGGCTTTGATGGTATAATCTATTTGCTCTTCGGTGGTAAAACGACCCAGGCCAAAACGAAGAGAGCTGTGTGCCAGATCGTCTCCCAAACCAAGCGCTTTTAACACATAGCTGGGTTCGAGGGAGGCGGAGGTACAGGCAGATCCAGATGAGAGGGCAATATTTTTATTGAATCCCATCATTAGTCCTTCCCCTTCTACATATTTAAAAGAAACGTTACTCACGTGAGGTAGGCGATGCTGACGGCTTCCGTTCACATAGGTTTCTTCAATTTGTAGTAATTCAGTTTCCAGTTTATCGCGGAGTTTGCTGAGTCTTTCGGCATCTTGTTGCATTTCTTCACGGGCCAATTCGCAGGCTTTTCCAAAACCAACAATTCCGGGAACATTCAGGGTACCGCTGCGCATACCGCGTTCGTGGCCACCACCATCCATCTGGGCAGTTACTTTAACACGGGGATTTTTTCTGCGAACATAGAGGGCTCCAATTCCTTTGGGACCATACATTTTGTGGGCAGTAAACGCCATAATATCTATTCCATCTTCCAATACATTTACCGGAATTTTACCTACGGCCTGAACGCCATCTGTGAAGAACAATACCCCATGCTTCCTTGCAAGGGCACTGATTTCGCGCACCGGCTGTATTACTCCAATTTCGTTGTTGGCATACATGATGGCAATCAAAATGGTGGTTGGCTTAATAGCCGCTTCCAGCTCTGCTAGGTTTACCAAACCTTCGTTATTTACTTCAAGGTAGGTAACTTCACCCCCCTGCTTTTCAATATGTTTGCAAGTGTCTAATACAGCTTTGTGTTCGGTGGTGCAGGTGATGATGTGATTTCCCTTAGAGGCATACATTTCAAACACCCCTTTGATACCCAAATTATCTCCTTCGGTAGCTCCGGAAGTGAAAATAATTTCTTTGGGATCGGCACCTATCAACTTAGCAACCTGCTCACGGGCATAATCTACCGCTTCCTCTGCCTGCCAGCCAAAAGGATGGTTACGGCTGGCCGCATTGCCAAAATGTTCCGTAAAATACGGAATCATTGTTTCTAACACACGCGGATCCATCGGTGTGGTAGCGTTATTATCTAGATAAACAGGTAACTTCAACATGAAAAAACGATTAATTTAATACTATAACACAAAAGTACTGCAATAGGTTGTCAAAAGAAATTCGAATCGGCAGCTAACCCTTTATTTTCCATATTTCGTAAAGGAAAGCGCCACCTATTTATTTTTTTTAACAATTTTGTTGCGCATCTAAATCTATCACTAGGTATTCATATTACGATTATTTATTCTATAATAAATTATTTAATTAT
>CAIUKP010000195.1 GCA_903899675.1 uncultured Bacteroidota bacterium
CCATGAAAAGCGCTGGAGCTGCTAAAAAGGGGGGCACTTCTCCGGTGGTGGATGTGCTCGAATATACCGAGCCGGCTACTAAACCCGGACTGAACCTGGTTTTAACTCCCGGTAACGATGTAGAAGCCACTACCGGCAAAGTGGCCAGTGGTGCTACTTTAATTCTATTTACTACCGGGCTAGGAACTCCTACTGGCAACCCCATTTGCCCCACTATTAAATTAGCTACCAACACACAACTCTCAAGTAGGATGTCTGACATTATAGATATCAATTGTGGTTCTATTATAGATGAAGGAAAAACTATTCAGCAAATGGGTGAGGAGATTTTAGCTTATTGCATTCGCGCAGCCAGTGGCGAAATAACACCCAAAGCAGTATTATTAAATCAGGATGATTTTATCCCATGGAAACGAGGAGTTTCATTATAAATAAATTGGAATGAAAAAATTTTTAGATGCCGATTTTTTGTTGAGCAATACATTTGCTAAAGAGTTGTACCACGATTATGCAGCGCAAATGCCTATTATTGATTATCATAATCACCTCTCTCCACAGGATATTGCCCTGAATAAGCCGTTTGAAAATATTACACAGGTATGGTTAAACGGTGATCATTATAAATGGCGTGCCATGCGCATCAATGGAATTGATGAGTCGTTTATTACTGGAAAGGATACCAGCGATTGGCAGAAATTCGAAAAATGGGCCGGCACAGTCCCTTTTACTATCCGCAATCCCTTGTATCATTGGACGCACTTAGAATTACAACGATATTTTGGAATTGATACCCTTCTAACTGCCGATACAGCCCAAATGATATTCCAAGAAACCCAGGCGCAGCTGCAACAGGAAGATTTTCGGGTGCAGGGTTTATTGAAGAAGATGAATGTAGAGTTGTTATGTACTACCGATGATCCGGTTGATAACCTCTTCTACCATCAGCAGATTAATCAATCAGTTTCTTCCGTTGCAGTAAAACCAGCATTTCGGCCAGATAAAGCAATGCAGGTAGAGGATCCTCAAACATTTAACCAATATCTTTTCTTGTTAGAGGCTGCAGCAAACATACCGATTTGTAATTACCAAGATTTTTTAAAAGCCTTATCCAGTAGGCATCAATATTTTTTCGAAAATAATTCTTGTGTTAGTGACCATGGGTTAGAGGAAATATATGCAGAAGAGTATACCCAGATAGAAGTCGAAAGCTACTTTGATAAAATTCGTTCGGGAAAGCAACTGTTACCAGATGAAATTAGAAAATTTAAGTCTGCGATGCTTATTCAATTTGCCGAATGGGACTTTGAACGGGGGTTTGTGCAGCAATATCATTTGGGTGCTTTGCGTAATAACAATGCCAGACGATTACAACAATTGGGTGCCGATACTGGCTGGGATTCAATCGGTGATTTTCCGCAAGCCCGTTCATTGGCAAAATTTTTAAATAAACTGGATGCGAATAATACTTTAGCTAAAACCATCCTCTATAATCTCAATCCGGCAGATAATGAATTATTTGCTACCATGATCGGTAATTTCAATGATGGATCTACTGTAGGAAAAGTTCAGTGGGGAGCTGCCTGGTGGTTTTTAGATCAAAAAGAGGGTATGGTTCGACAAATGAATGCACTTAGTAACATGGGATTACTGAGCAGATTTGTGGGCATGTTAACAGACAGCAGAAGTTTTCTTTCATTTCCCCGACACGAGTACTTTAGACGGATAGTATGCAATATGTTTGGGGAAGAAATAGAAAATGGTGAATTACCACATGATATGAAGTGGATGGGTAAAATAGTACAGGATATCTGCTATTACAATAGCAAGCACTATTTTAACTGGCGGTAATTTAGAAAGGTTCTTACTTTCTCCATTTAATTACTCCACCGTAACACTCTTCGCCAAATTCCTGGGTTTGTCTACATCATACCCTTTGGCTAGACCTGTATAATAACTCAGCAATTGCAGGGGTATCACACTCAAAATAGGGGCAATGGCTTCGTGTGCTTCGGGGATAGTGATTACGTCGTTGGCCATTTCGGGTAAAATGGTATCACCCTTGGTAATGATGGCAATTACCTTTCCCTTGCGCGCTTTTATTTCTTGTACGTTGGAAACTACTTTATCGTAATACAGATCTCGCGTAGCTACAAAAAGTACGGGTAGGTTTTCATCTACCAGTGCAATTGGGCCATGTTTCATTTCGGCAGCGGGATAGCCTTCGGCATGAATGTAGGAGATCTCTTTTAATTTCAGTGCTCCTTCGAGTGCAATGGGAAAGTTGTATCCTCTGCCCAGAAATAGAAAATCCGTTGCATCCTTATATTTATTGGCCACTTGTTGAATGTGGGCGGATTGACTGAGAATTTCTCTGATCTTTTCGGGAACCTGTTCCAGTTCTAATAATAAATTCAGGTAATCTGCTTCTGCTAGGGTTCCTTTGGCATAGCCTATTTTGAGTGCCATCAGGGTTAATACGGCTACTTGTCCGGTAAAAGCTTTTGTACTGGCAACGCCAATTTCTGGTCCAGCATGTGTATAGGCACCGGCATCGCTTAATCGGGCGATACTGCTGCCTACCGCATTTACTACGCCAAAAATAAAGGCACCCTGCGCTTTGGCACTTTCTAATGCTACCAGTGTATCGGCGGTTTCTCCACTTTGTGAGATGGCAATTATTACATCACCAGGATGGATCACGGGATTTCGGTACCTGAATTCGGAAGCATATTCTACTTCAACGGGGATGCGTGCAAAGGTTTCAATTAAATATTCTGCCAACAATCCCGCATGCCAACTGGTGCCACAGGCAACTATGATAATGCGGGGAGCGGATAAGAAAGCAGGAAGATGTTGCTCAATTCCACTCATGATAATTTTTCCTTCTGCTGCCAATAGTCTGCCGCGCAACCCATCAAAAACCGTTTCGGGTTGCTCCATAATTTCCTTGAGCATAAAATGCTCATATCCTCCTTTTTCAATGGCAGATAGTTCCATATCTAGCCGGGTGATATAGGGCGTTTGTTTTTCATTGCCCAGATTTTTTAAAATCAATTCATCTGGCTTTACAATGGCTATTTCATAATCGTTCACATATACTACTTCGCGGGTATATTCAATAATAGGGGAGGCATCGCTGGCTAAAAAATGTTCGCCCTTGCCTATGCCAATTACCAAGGGACTACCCTTTCTGGCAGCAATGATGGTTTCTGGATCATCCGAAGCAATCAACAAAATACAATATGCGCCTACCACTCTCTTTAAGGCAATCCGGAGCGCTTCTTCGAGTGAGCAGGCATTTTGGGTTTGAATCTCTTCAATAAAATTGAGCAGTACTTCGGTATCGGTATCGCTGTGAAACTGATACCCTTTTGATACCAGTTCTTGTTTGATGGGTGCGTAATTTTCGATAATGCCATTATGTATCATTGCCAGCTTACCACTTTGTGATACATGCGGATGCGCATTCCGGTCGCTCGGTTCTCCATGTGTTGCCCAGCGGGTATGGCCTATGCCTATATGCGCATGCAACCCTTTACCTAATAAGAGTTCTTCTAACTCAGCAACTCTGCCTTTCTTTTTATATACTTGTAGATGCTGATCTTGTTGCAATGCAATTCCTGAACTATCGTAACCACGATACTCTAAACGCTTTAGCCCCTTTAATAAAATGGGATAAGCTTCTCTTTTACCGGTATACCCTACAATCCCACACATGTTGAATTATTTTTTATATTGTGTGGCAAGTTACCCACTCAGCGTTACACTTTTCTGTTTCCGGGATTGATCAATTGATAAATAACATTTTACTCACATGATTACTACAACATTTTCTACTGATCAAAACATTGTATTAGAAAACGATTGCGTGTTAATGCGGCCTTTAGAAATGAGTGATGCCAAGCATTTGCAGGTTTTTTCTGAAAATGAGTCGGAGCTTTGGCAATATAGTTTGCAAACCGCGGCAGGTTCCGACAATCTCACGCAATATCTGGCAGCGGCGGTAAAGGGGCGCGAATCTGGACTTTCTTATCCCTTTATTATCTATGATAAGCAACAGGCAGCTTATGCAGGAACTACTCGTTTTTATGAAATTGATGTACCCAATCAATCCCTGTTGTTGGGTTATACCTGGTTGGGACGAGATTTTCAGCGAACCGGCATCAATCGGAACAGTAAATATTTACTCTTACAGTTTGCTTTTGAGCAGGCAGGGTTTCATCGGGTTGCTTTTCGGGCGGATATCAATAATGAAAAAAGTATTCGCGCTATGGAATCTATTGGCTGTAAACACGAGGGTGTTTTGCGCGAACATATGCTTTTGGCAAATGGATTACGCAGAACCAGCGTTCTCCTGAGTATATTGGCAAATGAGTGGCAGGATTCCGTAAAAAATCAGTTAATCATGCAGCTCAATTCTAAATAACCATTCTTTCAGAAAAAATTATTATTTTTCGTGGTAATTTAATTCGAATCCCCCCCAAAACCATGCGAAAAATAGGCTCGATTTTTTTATCATTTGTCCTTTTCAATCAGGCACTTGCCAACCCACTCGAAAGAAACCGGTGGCACGATTTTGAAGGGATGATTGGAAAACAGTTGGCACATTTTTCAATTTTTGTAGAAGATGAGGGGAAATTAACCGGCACTATGTGCTATGCAGGTAAGCAATCTTCTTATTTGTTGCGTGGAACGATGGTGAATAATCGATTGAAATTTACCCTTTCCCGGCAAAAACAAATGATTGCTCAGGTTTCTGGTGTGCTAACAACTTCGGATGCTGATAGAATAGAAGGAGATTGGAAAGAGATTTCCACCGGCGCTAAACAAAAAGTAAAAATAACTTATATAGCTTCCTGCGGCGGCGATCTTACGCATCGCTATACTGCCATTGATTTTCCCGATTCGGTGGCCGAACAGTTTATGCAAACCGCCGTTACCAAAATTTTAGCCAAGGATAAAAAATGGGTTTCCGAAAATATTTTTTATCCCCTCAACACCACCTATTTAGGAAAGCAAGGGGTAACCATTCGGGATGCAGCGGAATTAATGGCTAACTACGACCAGATTTTTCATCCAGCCTATTTATCTCGTTTTACCTCCTTATGTTTTTGCGGACTTTTTCACAACTATCGTGGGGTAATGCTGGGTAGGGGGGAACTATGGATTGGTCAAGTACCTTCCGCACCGGAAAAAAAGCCCCGATTAGTTATCAATGCGGTTAATAATTAGCAAGGGGGTGTTTTAAATCAAAATACCATGTAAGAATACCCAGGCCATACTAAAGTAGATGATTAGTCCGGTTACATCTACCAAGGTAGCTACAAATGGCGCAGAGGAAACCGCGGGATCTGCACCCAGTTTTTTTAATACAAGTGGAAGCATAGAACCAGTAAGTGTTCCCCAAAGTACCACACCCATCAAAGAAAATCCCACCGTTAGCCCTATTAAACTCCAATGCTCCCCATAAATATTTTGTATAACGCCTCTGCTCATTAACTGATGCCACAAGGCTATGCGGAAATAGCCGATACATCCCAAAATACCTCCCAAGGTTAATCCACTTAAAATCTCTCTTCTCATTACCCGCCACCAGTCTTCAATATAAACTTCTCCCACTGCCATCGCTTGAATAATTAAGGTAGATGCCTGAGATCCACTATTACCTCCACTCGAAATAATCAGGGGTACAAAGATGGATAATATCAAAGCTTTGGAAAGTTCATCCGAAAAATAAGCCATAGCAGTTGCCGTGAATAATTCTCCAAAAAATAACAAAACCAACCAACCGGCTCTTTTTTTGATCAAGGTAAAAAAAGG
>CAIUKP010000196.1 GCA_903899675.1 uncultured Bacteroidota bacterium
ATCATCATTGCACTCGTTTGGAGCGGCCTTGGTACCTTCATTCCCGAATGGTGGGCATCCGCCAGTCTACACCAACCTTATATCCCTTCCTCCCCTGCCCTGCTACTATTGCTGCAACAAGGTTTATTTATACTGGCATTGAGTATTTTATTCGACGTGAAAGATTATGCCGCCGACCATAATGAGCAAATTAAAACCTGGGTGATTCGAGTGGGACCGGGTCAACTCCTCCGCCGGATAATCCTTCCCCTGGCTATTATGGGTGTAATTGCAGAAACTTACCCCTATTTCAGCGCAGGTTATCCACCATACTATTCCCTGCTGAACACTATTCCCTGGGTTTTACTGATATTTGCATGCCAATCGCTAAAAAAGAATCGTTCCGTTGTGCATTACCTGTGGGTGATAGACGGACTGATCCCACTGAAAGCAGCCATTGGCATTATCGCCCATTTAATAATTAACTAAGTACCATGGCCAAATCAGCTACCAGCAAGAAGAAACAAAAAACTATTCTCTCAACCCAATCCATGGCGTTTTTAAAAAACTACATCAATACCCCCTCTCCTGTTGGATTTGAAAGTGGCGGACAAAAATTATGGATGGAATATATTCGTCCGTATGTAGATACTTTTATCACCGACCCCTATGGTACCGCAGTAGGTGTTATCAACCCAACTGCCCCCTTTAAAGTAGTAATTGAAGCCCATGCCGATGAAATCAGCTGGTTTGTAAACTATATCAATGAGCAGGGCCTCATCTACCTCAAACGCAATGGTGGCGTAGATCATCAGGTTGCCCCAGCTAAACGTGTGTGGATTCATGGAAAGAAAGGTCCGGTTAAAGCCGTATTTGGCTGGCCTGCCATTCATACCCGCTTATCCACGCCCGATCAAAAAGAAACCAATCCACGGGTGGATAATCTCTGCCTAGACTGTGGTGCCCGCACCAAAAAAGAAGCGGAAGCCCTGGGAATCCATATTGGTGCTGTAGTTACTTATGAGGAAGGATTTGATGAACTGGCCTATGACCATTTGATTGGCCGCGCCTTCGATAATCGCGTAGGTGGATTTATGATTGCCGAAGTTGCCCGCATGCTGAAAGAAAACAATAAAAAGCTACCCTATGGTTTATATGTAGTGAATGCCGTGCAGGAAGAGATTGGTTTGCGAGGTGCCGAAATGATTGCCCGTCGCATTAAACCCGATATCGCCATTATTACAGATGTTACCCATGATACCAACACGCCCATGATCAGTAAGATAATTGAAGGAGATATTATCTGCGGGAAAGGTCCTTCCCTCGCTTATGCTCCGGCTATTCACAATAAACTGCTGCAACTAGTAGAAAAAGTGGCCGATCAAAAAAATATACCCGTACAATTTCGCACACTCAGCAGAAGCACCGGCACAGATACCGATAGCTTTGCGTATGCGAATGATGGATGTCCGTCTGTATTGATTTCTATTCCCCTGCGCTACATGCATACTACGGTAGAAATGCTGCACAAAAAGGATATTGAAGACACCATCCGACTGATGTATGAAACCCTGCTGGTGATTAATTCGAAAACCAATCTGAGTTATTTCCAATAATGGACTTTATCAATTCTGCCGAATCATCTTCCGCTATTCGTATTGCCCTATTAGACCTATACGAGGGGGTTCCCAACGAGGGTATGCGGTGTTTACATGCGTTGATGCAGGAATGGAGTGTACAGCATGCCCTGCCCATCGTAGTAGAAGTGTTTGAAGTGCGCCTGCAAATGCAGTTACCCTCATTGGAGTTTGATGTATATATTTCCAGTGGTGGTCCGGGTTCACCCCTATCGTCTGAAAAGGAACCCTGGGAGCAACGATATTTTGAATGGTTAGATGCTATAGAGCAATACAACCGAAGTGCAACTGGTCCGGCCAAACATGTGCTGTTTATTTGTCATAGTTTTCAATTGGCATGCCGGTATTATGGCATTGGGAATGTTTGCAAAAGAAAATCTACCGCCTTTGGTATTTTCCCGATTCATATGTTGGAACATGGATTGGAGGAGCCGATATTTGCTGGATTGCGTGATCCGTTTTACAGTGTAGACAGTCGGGATTATCAGGTAATTGAACCAGACTATCCCCGCATCCGTGCCCTGGGCGCTACCATTCTGGCTATCGAAAAAAATCGCCCACATGTTCCCTATGAGCGAGCCATTATGGCCGTTCGTTTTAATCAATGGTTTATAGGCACGCAGTTTCATCCCGAGGCTGATGCCATTGGTATGCAGATGTACTTGCAGCGGGAAGATAAAAAAGCTACTATCATACAAAATCATGGCGAAGCCAAATGGCAAAGTATGGTGGAGCATTTGCAGGATACCGATAAAATTTTGTGGACCTACCACCATGTAATACCCAATTTTTTAAATCGGGCATCGGAAACATTGCTTGAAAAAGCTGCCTCTTGAGATTTTGAAAATTTATTGGTAAATTACTTGATAAAACTGGCTGCATGATACCGGAACTTCGCAAACAATTCATTGAAAAATTTAGCGAAGCCGCTTATCGACAATATCTAGAAGATTTGGAGGCCCCCTACCCCGGGGCACTTGATTTTCGGGTGGCAGAAACGCCCCTGTTTATTCCGGCAGTATTTCGCGATCAAATGCTGGAAGCCTGTGAACATATCATCGATGTGATTACGGCACCAGAATTTAAACAACAAAGTGAAGCAGCCATACCCACCAACTATTCCGTTCCCAACGAAGATGTGCATCCGCAATGTTTGGTATTTGATTTTGGTATCTGCGAAGAATCTCCGGGTGTATTCGAACCCAGACTGATAGAGATGCAGGGGTTTCCCAGCTTATTCGGATACCAGCTTTGGCATGAGCAGGTAACCAGAAGACATTTTTCCATTCCGCCCAGCTTTACTGCATACATGCAAGGGTATGATCCCAAATCGTATCTGGATTTTCTACAAGAAATGATTGTCGGCAAACATGCGCCTGAATCGGTAATACTGCTGGAAATATTTCCGCACCGCCAAAAAACCCGCATCGATTTTTACTGTACCGAAGAATATACCGGCATTTCTATTGTTTGCATTACCGAACTGGAAAAAGAAGGGCAACAGTTGTTTTACCGAAAAAATGGAAAAAAAATTCGGGTTACCCGCATCTATAACCGCATTATTTTTGATGAGCTGCAACAACAGCCCGCTGAAGTGCAGGAAAAAGGAAAACTTTTATTTGAAGCGCTGGATGTAGAGTGGGTGCCGCATCCCAATTGGTTTTATCGTATCAGCAAACACACACTTCCCTTTATTCAACATCGCTATGTACCCGAAACCCGGTTTTTGTCACAAATAACTCAGTGGCCCACTGATTTAGAAAACTATGTGCTAAAACCGTTATTCTCCTTTGCCGGTCAGGGCGTAATCATAGACCTCACGCTTGCCGACCTGGAAAATATTCAGGACCCCTCCAACTGGATTTTACAACGCAAAGTAAATTATGCTGATGCCATCCAAACCCCTGATGGACCTGCCAAGGCGGAAATACGACTGTTTTTTTTCTGGAAGGAAGGTGCCCCCCGCCCCGTTGCCGTTAATAATTTGGCCCGACTAAGTAAGGGTAAAATGATTGGGGTGCGATATAATAAAGACAAATCATGGGTAGGTGGAACGGTGGCTTATTTTGAAGCCTAGGAAAGAACAGAGTGAGCGCCTGTGCGCCTATGGTGCATGTGATCTCGTTTAAGCCTCTGGCGTTCTATTTATTAAGAAACTCCAAAAGCTTATTTACCATACTTTTTGTTCCTACATAAAAAGTAGCTGTTTCATGTATACTGGTTGGCTGGATGTCTAAAATAGATCCATCATTGGAAATGGCTAGTCCACCAGCTTGTTCAGCAAGAAAAGCTAAGGCATTGGACTCGAATAATAATCTCAATTTGCCATTGGGATATTTATGCGTTCGGGGGTATAAAAAAATACCACCTTTCAATAAATTTCTATGGAAATCAGCAACTAAAGAGCCAATATACCTTGCAGTGATTCTTTCTTCTTTACAATAACTAATAAAATGCTTTACCTCTTGATCAATTGTATCAAGACAGAGGGCTTCATTCATTGAAAAATAGGTGCAGGGTTCGCCGAACTGTATGTCAGGATGTGATAATACGTATTCCCCTAAAGTACTTTCATAAGTAAATCCATTTACGCCATTACCGGTTGAATATACAAACATGGTAGATGAACCATATAGAATATAACCGGCAGCAATTTGTTGTCGTCCTTTTTGTAAGAAGTCTTGCTCAACCAGAGGTTCATCAAGAGGAGACAGTTTTTTATATATTGAGAATATGGTTCCTACAGATACATTCACATCTATATTGCTTGAACCATCTAATGGATCAATCGTAACAATATATTTTCCGTTATTTTTTAAATCAACAAAAGAATCTGTTTCTTCAGAAGCAATTCCTCCAGCTTCCCCCCCTTTAGATAATGCTCTTGTGAATCGGGTATTGGCTAATAAATCTAATTTCTGTTGATTGTCTCCTGCGCTGTTCATCTGACCCACGTAACCCATAATGTCAATTAAACCCGCCTTATTAATTTCTCGATTAACTACTTTTGATGCCAAAGCAAGGTCGCGAAGTAATTGTGATAATGCTCCTGCTGCATTTGGATATTGACTTTGATTACTCTTGATAAATCTATCTAGTGTAATGCCAATAGGTAAATCAATTCTAGATTTTTCCATCTGCGGTTTTTTCGTTTTGAACTATACCTTCTTATGTATGAATATGCTGTGCTGCAAATTACAAGTATTTCAGCAAGGAAAACAGTGTGTGTTTGAGTTCTTTATTATCAATAATCTTTCTACACAGATATAACACGCGTTTCTGTAAGCTCCCCCAAAAATAGTACGTTTTAAAAGTAGACAAAAGTCTTAATTTTAAACACGTAAACAAAATG
>CAIUKP010000197.1 GCA_903899675.1 uncultured Bacteroidota bacterium
AGATTCCCTGCGTGAAGAAATTCGCCGGGTACTGAAATCACTAAGTCCCAGAGAAGCGGAAATAGTAAATGCCTATTTTGGGCTGGATGGCGAAAATGGAGTAACCATCGAACAAATAGGTATGAAGTACGACCTTACCAAAGAAAGAATTCGCCAAATTAAAGAGCGAGCTATTAAACGCTTACAAAAAGCAAGGTATAGTAACTCATTGAAAGCATATCTGGGTTAAATTGAACATGCCAATCAACGTATATTAACCCCTGGAGCTTTTCAGGGGTTTTTTATGAAGGATATCCACAGTCTTTAACCCCTTCACTTAACCCATTTTTTATTAATAACTTTGCGGTATTAAATTAGATAATAATGAATACAGAGGCAACTGAAAAAGTGCATGTGCTGATTATTGGATCCGGACCTGCCGGCTATACGGCAGCCATTTATGCCGCCCGGGCAAACATGAAACCCGTTTTATACCAAGGTATTCAGCCAGGCGGACAATTGACCATTACTACCGAAGTAGAAAACTATCCGGGATATCCTGATGGAATTCAGGGTCCGGAAATGATGGAACATTTTGAAAAACAAGCTGCCCGGATGGGAGCGGATATTCGGTATGGACTGGCAACCAAGGTTGATTTTTCTGTTCATCCTTTCAAGGTTTGGATAGATGAAGAGAAACTGGTGGAAGCCGATTCGGTAATTATTTCAACCGGCGCTTCAGCAAAATGGCTGGGTTTACCTAGTGAAGAACGCTTAAACGGGTATGGTGTAAGTGCCTGTGCCGTTTGTGATGGTTTCTTTTTTAAAGGAAAAGAAGTGGCCATCGTAGGCGCCGGAGATACGGCAGCCGAGGAAGCCCTCTATCTTTCTAAACTATGCACTACCGTGCACATGTTAATCCGAAAGGATAAAATGCGCGCCAGTAAAGTGATGCAGCAAAGGGTTTTACAAACCCCCAATATCAAGATGTACTGGAATTCCGATACCGACGAAATTCTGGGTGAGAAAAAAGTAGAAGCCGTTCGGATTCGAAATAATCAATCCGGTGAAGTAAGTACCATTCCAGTAAGTGCATTTTTTGTTGCCATTGGTCACCAACCCAACAGTGATATTTTTAAGCCATTTATAAATATGGATGAAACCGGATATATACTTACCGAACCCGGAACTACCAAAACCAATATAGAAGGGGTTTTTGCCTCCGGAGATGTACAAGATAAAAACTATCGGCAGGCGGTTACTGCAGCCGGAAGTGGTTGCATGGCTGCATTGGATGCCGAGCGATTCCTCAGTGCCAAAGGTTTGGTGTAACCCGGCTCTACATTAAAATTATATGTTTACCATTCATCTGCAACAGCTTCGATTTACCGGTTTTCATGGATTGTATCCTTATGAAAAAAAGCTGGGCAATCAATTTGAAGTGAATGTGAGCATCCTTGTAAATAGGGCGTTTTCTGAGGTTTCTACAAATACGCCTCCGGTTGATTATGTAAATGTTTATGAAACCATTAAAGGATGTATGGATATACCCACCCCTTTATTGGAGAGTCTGGCACTAACTATAGTCAGCAAACTTCTACATCAGTTTCCCGCCGCCCAAAAAATTCATATTTCACTGTTTAAGCTTCATCCTCCCATCCCCCAATTTCAAGGAAAAGTTGGCGTGGAATTTGATGTTGATAGAAGTCAGTTAAACTAAATCATATGAAATATTTTTTCCTCCTCAGTATTTTTTGCTCTTGTTCGCTGCTGGCGCAAAATACCTCCACACTCCTACAACAGGCAGAACAACTGGAAAGGCAACTGAAGGAGGCTGATGCAAGCAATTTATATCAGGCAGTATTGTTGCAAGATCCCCGTAATCTGCAAGCTTTGTGCAGATTGGCCGAATTGCAGTCCATCCTGGGGGAAAAAGCAACCGATAAAAAGACAAAACAGCTGTATTTTGAAACTTCTTATTCTTTCGCTAAAAGAGCTTGGTTGGCCGATAGCAATCGTGTAGAGTCTAATTATGTAATGGCAATGGCCTCGGGTAAAATGACTGATTTTGAGTCAGACAATAAAAAGGTAGTTGGCTATGTGCGGGATATAAAAGACTATGCCGAACGGGCTATAAAAATAAATCCCAACTATGGTAAGGCACAATACGTTCTAGGAAAATGGCATTATGAAATGTACATCCTTTCAGGATTTAAAAAGGCAGCCGTTAAGTTAATGTATGGTGGGTTACCATCCGGCAATATGGAAATCGCCATTGCTAGTATGGAAAAATGCAGAATTCTAGACCCTTATTTTGTAAGTAACTACCTCGATTTGGGTCGAGCATATAAAGAAAATCGTAAACCCACAGAAGCCATTGAAGTGCTTACCAAATTACAAAAATTACCCAACCGTAATTCAGCCGACCCACAGCTAAAAGCCGCTGGGGCATCACTATTAGCCACCCTACAATAAACCCAATATGGAACTACAACAACAATTTGAAGCAGCCGTTGCCAACAGTAAAACTCTTTCTGAAAAACCCGATAATGAAACGCTCTTGCAATTGTATTCTTTATACAAGCAGGCTACGGAAGGCGATTGTTCTTCAGATCAGGCTCCTGCTAACCCATTTGATTTCGTGGCAAAATTTAAATACGATGCCTGGCAAAAATTAACGGGTACCTCATCCGCAGACGCAATGCAACAGTATATCCAGCTGGTTACTCGCCTAAAAGGTGGATAATTGGAGGGTACCTGCTAATGGTTACAGCTTCCTGTTTTTCCATTTTCCGCTTTGCATATACCAAAAACTAGGAACCAACAGCGTAATCCAGTAGAGCCATTCACTACCCCAGCCAATGGTTATGGGGAGATTCCATTTCTCCAAAACTAAGTATACATATAAACAATACAATACAATCGCAATCGATTCGATAACTAAATTCAAGGTTGAATTTCCCGTTCCAGTAACTGCATTCATCCATACAACTGAAATAGACATTAGTATCATGGCTACCGATACTACCCTAAGAACAGGTATTCCGGCGCGGATAAAATCTGCTCCCTGTCCATACATCATTAAAAAATATGCTGGAAAAATATTCAGCACACAAAAAACAAGGGAGGCAAATCCAACACTCCATAAAATGATTCTTTTGATAAGGCCCATCACTTCGTGTTGAAGTCCTTGACCAATAACATTGCTTACCATCGAGTTGGTTGTTGCTGCAAATGCCCAGGTAAAGCAACCAAAAAATCCGAAAATATTTCGCATCGTATTCGAGATAGCCAGCGCCTGCGTGCCATCATGTTCAATCAAAATGTAAAAAAACTCCCAACTGATTATACTGATGGCAAATTGTAAAATTAAAGGGGCAGATTGTTTGAGAATAAGTTGGATATTGCCGGCATGGTAACCCCAGCTACTGAATAATTGCAATTGACGGGTAACCCCATTGCTATTGATTACCCAAAATATTACCAGTAATCCTGCCAGTTCGCTAATTACAGAAGCCACAGCAGCCCCATTAAATCCAAGTGCAGGCAAACCAAAATGACCATAAATAAATCCATAATCTAAGATAATATTACAAATTGCTTCTGTTGCCGTACCGATGATTAAATACTTACTTTGATTGGTTCCCACCAAAAGCGCATTTCTCATTTGGTAGAGATATAAAAAGGGTAAGCCCAAAATCCGGATATTTAAAAACTGCATCGACTGATGAACGCTTTGTGAATCGCTTAATACCTTACTTAAAATGATGGGTGCCAGAAACCAGGTAATTAACATCCCCGTCAACGCTAGTAACACAGATATCCTTACTCCCTGAGCAAATAAACTGCCAATGGCATCCATCCGGTTTTCCCCCGCTCTTCTAGAAATAAGCGCTTGTAAACCATTGTTGAGACCTTGTCCGATTACAGCAAATATCAGGTAGTAAACACCGGTTATACCGGCTAATGCCAATTCCCGCTGACCAAGCTGTCCCAAAAAAATATTATTCACTATAAAATTAATTTGGGGTACCAATATAGAAAGTGCAATGGGTAGGGCAATAGCAAGAATTTGTTTGCTAGAAACCGTAACTTGAAGGGAGGGTCTGGACATAATAGAGATGGTAAAACTACAATTTTGCTGTTTATATCCCGAAAGCGGCTTCTTGATTTCTTTTTAATTAACATTGCAGTGTTA
>CAIUKP010000198.1 GCA_903899675.1 uncultured Bacteroidota bacterium
GATATAATTCTCACAATGAACAAATACGAACTGACTATAGTTTTGGATGGCAAGGCGGGAGCCGCCAAAAAAAAGAAGGTAGTGGAGACATTTGAAAAAACCCTTAAGCTTTTTACTTAAGGGTATCAATCATATGCAACCAATTTAATATTTTGCTTCCTTAAAACTCGAATTGGGTCCGCATACCAAAGCTACTGAAGCTGCCAGAGCCAGCAGGATTTCCAGCATCCCTATAGTTGTAAACATAATCGCCCATAACAGTCATGTTAGTATTGATAAACCAATTAACGCCAAAAGTGTAGGCTTGATAATTACCACCAGATTGCCTGGTTGGTATTATTGCTTGGGTAAAAAAAGGACTTTGAATATTGGTGTAATCATATCGGAACTTAAGTTCCCAAGCGCCTGGGCCACGGGTTACTGCGCCATCATCCGACCGACGCCATTGGAATGGGCGAACTGGACTAATACGAGTAAAACCAGGATTTTCTGGATTAACACTGTGATGATCGCCGGGTGTAAGAAAACAAAGACCTTGAACATAAAAACCATCATAATATTGGTTGCCTATACTTTGAGCAGCTCTACCATTAGAACTAACATAACCAGGAACAGTATTAAGATAAGCGTTGTAAATTTGAGCAGCGACATATTCTGTACCAAAAGTCCAACGGCCATAAGCGGCTTGTGTTCCTAGGCCAAATGCTGTTTCGCCATCTTGGCTGAAAAGAGTAGGAGTACTAATAATACGGGGAACTTGAAAACCGCTACCGGTACGAACCAAAGGCCTGTTAAAAATCTGGACTTGTGGAGCTTTAAAAAAAGCCCCCTTACCATCTGATGTGGAAACCTCAGGTAAACTACGCTCGGTACCATGAGCCTGTAAAACCCACCATTGTTGTTCTTCAAGATTTAGAATTGGGAAATAACTGATGCGTTGATCGAAAGCTGTTCTGCCGCCACCAACACCAAAAGCACCTGTTCGTGTACCGGTTCGAAATAACCCCGTCCAAATTTGAAGTTTCTTATCTAAATAGGACTTACTAAGCGTTGCACCGTTATTAAACTGATTACCATCTTCAAAAGCGTCAAATACAAGTGGTCGTTCCATAAAAGGACCATAACGATCTGATGTTCCATTAGAAAAAGTAAGAAATTCTTTTTGATGGCCTATACGAAGTGTGCCAAAAAAAGGTATCTCTTTCATTGCAATCCAGTTGTCCGTTAAAAACAAAGGAGCCTGAGGATCAGCAGTGGTTGTACGGAAGTCGGTTGCGCCGGAAAAATCCACTTCTAGCCGGTATTCAAATTGCTTGTAGGCAGTGCCCGTGGCATTCAAACGCAATCTACGCAAATCGGAACCGTCAGTCAGAGGATTATCCATTGAAGAGTTAACGTTTTTGGGAACAGAATACCAGCCATTATCAAATTGCATACTTGGGCCAAAATTGAACGTAAAGTTTTTATCTTCAGATTCGGCCCAAAAGCCGTTTTTGAAAGATATCTTCATTGGAACAGGATTTTTACTGGTACCAGGAACCGCATCAACTCCCATAGCGGGAAGGGCAAGCACATTCTTAACTGGGATTTCCGCTGGATTTTTTAGCAACAAGTTATCAGCATCTTCCTTAGAAGAAGCCGATGGCGTAGAGCTTAAACGCTCTTTAAGAGCCTTAGAAAGCTCTTCATTTTGTTTTTCAAGGCGATCCAGCCTTTGATTAAGAGTTTCTTTTTCTTCCTGAGCAAAAGTATTTGAATTCAAGAAAGAAAGAGATATAAAAATTGCCCAAACTAATGTTTTTCGATTAAAATTAAACATTCAAAACCCCCGAGTTAAAATAAAACTCTTGCCACCGGACTAGAGAGAGTTAGTTAACTTAATTAAGAATCTAGTCAAACGAAGTTTGCTTAAACTTTAGTAATATTGACAAAAATTGTAAAAAAAGAAGTTAAGCTGGGAAGGAAAATCGTGCAAAGAGATGTGGTAATTGTAGAAAATACAAATAAAAAAAGAGCCTGTATAAAACAGGCTCTTTAGGAAAAACAAAGAGTTAATTAAGTATTAACCGTGGTCGAAGCCAGAACACCGCCTGTGAAGTTCTCTTGGAAGGCAAAGAATGCATCCACGATATTAAGGTTGGAATCGAAGAGAGAAACTTGAGGGCCACCACCAGGGCCTGCTGCAGTGAGCAAGTACGGAGGATAAGTATTGGTATTACTGTTGAGTGCACCAAGAGCCGCACCAACACGCACACCA
>CAIUKP010000199.1 GCA_903899675.1 uncultured Bacteroidota bacterium
CAAGCCTGGCTGAATCATCCATCTCGACAATCGGGAGCTGTTAAAACTACCTACTTCCTGTTTGGATGAAATTGAAAGCTGATCGGGATCAAAAGTATACATCGGCTCCAACCGACTTTCATCTCTGTACCCCACAAATGCCAAACCTTGAATTTGATGAGTGGGTATCTCCCATTTCCTGCCCGATTCCCGATTGATCAATGCCATTAAATTAAAGCATTCCAAACTCACCTTACATTTCACGGGTTGATTGGTAAAACGGATGAGGAACTCCCACTCACATTTGATATCACACTGAAACGATACCGGTAATTGTGCCCCATTTCTTTCGGCAAATCGTCCTCTTTGTTTGGTCAGATAGAGGCTTGAGTTGATCCAATTGTCCAGCATGGTTGCTTGCTCGCGGCTGCTGATGGGTCTGATTCCGTTAAAAAATGGAACAAAATTCATCTGTTCAATTTCTGCTTGCGTAGGGATATACATGAGTTCGTTGTATCCGCTAATTCCATCCTCTCTTACCATACTTTTGCCCTGATACACATAGCTATAGGGTGCGTTGGATTGTGCCGTCCACAATACACTAAACTGCCAGCGGTTTTTTTGTAGGTTCGTATATCGATCCCCATGTATGCCAATTACCCATTTGTTCGGTCTGCTAAAATCCGACACCGATAAGGCCGGATCATTTCTGCCATTTACGGTTTCTGTTTGCTGCCAAACGCTATTCAATACACTACCGGTAGCGTCTCGATAGGTGTGGGTTTTACTACTGGAGTAAGATGCCTCCATACTCCAGTTATCATTCAGCTTAAAAAAACCACCCGCTTTCCAAAAAAAACCACCAGCCTCTGATTGTTGATGGGTATGCAATAATATAGCATAGTCGTATGGATTTTTTCCATTGCTATCTAACTGTAATCTAGCTCCCGGTAAAACCGGATATACTTTTCTTTCACCCGGGGGAGCTGAATTTTTCTCGGGCAAGGGAATGTTTAATTGGGTAAATGCAGGCTCAAACAGGTTGCGGGTAATTAGTGCCGACAAATAAATGGTACAACGGCCATCAGCATATTGTATTTGAGTATGAAATCTAGATTGTGAAGGTAAATTAATGGAAGCTGCCACCAGCGTTAATGGAATTGAGTTGGCTTGCTCCGGCCGAATTAATCCTGCTCCCAAAGGATTTCGGAGCCTATTTAATCGCAATCCATTTAATTGATTTCCTTCAGCCTCCCAACCCAATAATTTACTTCCTTCACTAAAATAGACCGAACCCGGCCAAACCATTGGCATCCTCCCTGTCTGGATCCCAATAGCAGATTCCAAGGTAAGTTTCGAAACGATTCTCCATCGTATAGCCATATTGGGGGCAAATGCCCAACGGAAAACCGGTGTTTGCCCAGTACGTGCTCCCTCCAACGTTCGCAACCGAGCATAAACAGGCAATACGTCACGATTTACTATTTCGTTTACTGGGGGAGCCTGAAAAAACCAACATTTTTGCAGATTACCACTCAGCCAGAAAGTAAATGATGGGTGTATCCGAATTTGATCGCTCACCGTTACACTCCAGTCACCCGAACTAAATTCGGTTGCCGACCGATTCAGTTGATTACCAGAAACCGGCTGTTGAAATCCAATCCGATAATAGGAGGGAGATTTTTGTAGAATAAAGCTGGTAGGCTGCGAATAAATTGCATAGCCATAGGCTGCAGGTACCCATAAGGTTTGGAATTGAGCATAGGTGAATTCGGTACCAAGCCGTATTAGCTGATTCCCCCGCAGCCACTGAATTTTCTTTTTTAAAGTGGCTATATCCTGTTGCACAAAATTTAATCCGCTATTTATATCCGTACCCAAATAAACAGACCCTTTTTCATGGTTGATTTTTACACGGGGAAATGGAGCACCAATAGCAGTTCTTTCATCAGTAGCATGGGTATAGTTTCCCGACCATTGATGAGACCTATTTCGGCCATTTATCTTTCTCCATTCAAACTGGACGGTATAATTTTTCGATTGCACAATATATCCACTTTTGGAAAAGAAAATTTCGTTATCAGATCTCTTTTCAGGCTTATGTTGAGTAGCATCGAAGTACCGGGCACTTATCGTGAGCTGACTTTGATTGTTCAGCTGTGCATCTATTCTGAGTAACATTTTTTTGGCAGAAAGTATTTCCTGCGCCTTCTTAAAATCACCGGGGTCGTACCCATAAGTTGATATAAGTTGATTTCTGATAATTGGTAACCATGTTTCTGCATTATTGGTACCGGTATTATCCGCCGGGGGTTGCCATACGGGTATTTGTTTTTCTTGCTGCTCGAGATTGGCAAAATAAAACACTCGATTTTTTTCAAAAGCACCTTTGGTGGATATTCCGCTGGTAGAATTGTGAAAATTACTATGATGTATTCCGAGGGTGTTTTCAGTTAAAGTGTTGCCAGTTAGTGGGGCATTTTGCCAATAATGATAGGCAGAAGTTTCTGATTGATTACTTCCCTTGCGGGTAATAGTTTGTATGGCAGCTCCCGTATAGTGCCCCTGCATTGCATCTACCGGACTATACACCACTTTACAAAGTTCCATCGCTTCAAGAGAGATTGGTGAACTGCCGGTTACTCCTCCGAAAGTTCCGGAAGGGGAGATGCCAAATAAATCATGTGTGATCGAACCATCTGTATACAAGGCATTGTAACGATAGCTTTCACCTGCAATGGAAATACTTCCCGAACCTCCAACATCTATATGCGCTTCGGGTAGCACACGTAATGCATCCTGTAAATTTTTCGAACCACTTGCATAGCGATTGAGTTGATCTGCCGATAAAATACTTCCCGGCGAATAATTTTCCGAAAATAGTTTGGTGGGCCGGGTTGATTGTACCGTAACTGACTCTAATTCTTGTATAGTATCTTGAAATGAAATATTGATTTCTGTAGTTTCGCCTAGCCGAATAATTACTGCGCTTATCTGAACCGGTTTTACCTGTATATGTGTGGCGCGAACTGTATAGCCAAATCCAGGTTGGATTCCTCCAAAATAATATTTTCCTTTTTCATTGGTTACAGTGGTAAATTTTGTACCACTGGGTTTATGCAGAAGACTGATATATACTCCAGCTATGGCAGTTTTTCCCTCTACATAAACGGTGCCAGTAAGTTCTCCAGAAGTAGGCTGGGAAAGTAGCTTACTCCAATAAAAACAAGCTGGTAATATCAAAATGATTCTAATTGTCATCCTGCAAAGCAAATCCTGAAATTGCCATTATAATTAGGTAATTACCGAATCAATTCAAGATATTTTAACGGTATGTGAAAGGCAGCTTATTGGGTAACTTACGTTTGGGGGATGCGTTTTGGAATTTCGACTGTAACTTTGCAGCTAAAATTGAGCTATGCTAGATAGAATTGAAGATGCTATTGAAGATATTCGGAAGGGTAAGCTGGTTATTGTGGTGGATGATGAGGATCGCGAAAATGAAGGCGACTTTATTGTTGCAGCTGAATTTGCAACCCCAGAAGTGATCAATTTTATGAGCAAAGAAGGAAGGGGATTGATTTGTATTGCCCTTACCGAAGAGCGCTGTGCTGCTTTGCAACTTGCTCCCATGGTAAGTTCCAATACCTCGCTTCACGAAACGGCTTTTACCGTTTCAGTAGATTTGATTGGCGAGGGAACCACCACGGGTATTTCCGCCCAAGATCGATCTAAAACCATATTGGCATTGGTTAATCCAGCTACCCGGCCAGAACAACTGGGTAGGCCTGGACATATTTTTCCGTTAAAAGCGGTATCCGGGGGCGTTTTAAGAAGAACCGGTCACACCGAAGCAACTATTGATCTTGCACGTTTGGCTGGACTACAACCTGCGGGAGCCTTGGTAGAAGTGATGAATGAAGATGGCACAATGGCCCGGTTGCCACAGCTATTGGAAATTGGCGCCCGATTCGGCATCAAAGTAATATCCATCAAAGATCTGATCGACTTTCGCCTGAGAACAGATTCACTGATTGAGGAATTGGTTCGGGTAGATATGCCTACCGCTTTTGGACATTTTACGCTGGTTGCTTTTAAAGAGAAATTGTCTGGTGCAGAACACCTTGCTTTGGTTAAAGGCAGCTGGCAACCCAATGAGCCGGTACTAACCCGAGTGCACAGCAGTTGTTTTACCGGAGATATTTTGTCTAGTCTTCGTTGCGATTGCGGAGAGCAATTGCATAATGCTATGCGTAAAATTGAGCAAGAAGGAAAGGGTGTAATTGTTTACATGAATCAGGAAGGCAGAGGAATTGGATTGATCAATAAATTAAAAGCCTATCAGTTGCAGGAACAGGGACTTGATACGGTAGAAGCGAATTTGCAATTAGGATTCGGTATGGACGACCGCGACTATGGGGTAGGCGCACAAATTCTTCGGTATTTGGGGATATCACAACTACGATTACTGAGTAATAATCCTAGAAAAAGAGCAGGATTAAAAGGGTATGGGCTAGAAGTTACAGAGGTAATACCCATAGAAACAACACCCAACAGTCACAACCTGAAATATCTACAAACCAAGCGCGATAAATTAGGCCACGATATTTTGAATAAAGAGTAGCGTAAAAAAAAATTACGATCGATAACCACCTTCTTTTTCTTCCTTTTCTTTCTCTTTTTCGTAGGCTTTAATAATTGCTTTTACGAGTCGATGTCTCACTACATCTTCTTCTGTTAATTCGATGTGTGCAATACCTTCTATTGATTTAAGAATACGGGTAGATTTTTCTAAACCACTGCGCATATTTCTGGGTAGATCAACTTGAGTTGGGTCGCCTGTAATAATTGCTTTTGCATTGGCACCTATGCGGGTTAAAAACATTTTCAGCTGAAGGTCGTTGGTGTTTTGTGCCTCATCTAAAATGATAAATGCATGATCTAATGTTCTTCCTCGCATATAAGCCAG
>CAIUKP010000200.1 GCA_903899675.1 uncultured Bacteroidota bacterium
ATACAGGGTTTCATTAATCAAGGTAGATTTTCCGCTACCACTTACGCCTGAAACAACAATCAAGGTTCCCAGGGGAAGGCTGACCTGTACTTTTTTCAGGTTATTACCAGAAGCCCCTTTCAATTCGATGCTATTACCACTGCCCTTTCGTCTCGTTTCGGGTAAAGGAATTTTTTTGTTGCCATTTAAATAGGCAGCCGTATCCGACCCACTTTGCAAAACTTCGCGGGGAGTGCCCGCGGCAACAATTTGTCCCCCTCTGCGCCCGGCTCCTGGGCCAATATCCACTAGATAATCCGCAGCCAGCATAATATCGCGATCGTGCTCAACTACCAATATGTTATTCCCAATATCTCTCAGGTTGAGTAAAGATTGGATTAAACGTTGATTATCGCGTTGATGTAGTCCGATAGAAGGTTCATCCAGTACATAAGTGATGCCCTGTAATTGAGAGCCAATTTGTGTTGCCAATCGGATTCTTTGAGATTCGCCACCACTAAGGGTTCGGGTGGGGCGATTGATTGATAGATAATGTAAACCAACATCCAGTAAAAACTGCAGCCGTTCGCGAATTTCTTTTAGAATATCTCTTGCAATTTGCTGTTGCTTGGTAGATAATTTTTTCTCAATTCCTACTAACCATGCTTGTAAAGCATCCAAATCCATTTCACTCAACTGTGAAATATTTTTTTCATCTACAAAAAACCAGCGACTTTCTTTTTTAAGTCTTTGACCTTCGCAGGTAGAACAGGTTTGGATATTCATAAATTTTTCAACCCATTCATGAATATTCGCGGTGGTGTTACCGTTGGTAAACCAACGTTTTAGCATGGGGATGATTCCCTCATAAACCCCTTGCTCTACTAATGTGTCAACTGAATTTTCATCTTGGTTAACTTCCAAAGGACCGGCTTCAGGAGAAGCAAATAAAAGTAAATTTCGGGCTATTGGAGTTAAATCGTGCCAGGGTTTATCGAGGCTGATTTTATTTTTTTTAGCAAAGGTAGCTACCGACTTAAATAGATAGGCATCGCGTTCACTCCCCAATGGTAAAATGCAACCCTCCCTAACGGAAAGCGCAGTATCGGGAATTACGGAAGATACATCAACAACAGAAATGGTACCCAGTCCTTTACAGTTTTCACAAGCACCATAAGGTGAATTGAAGGAAAATGAATTGGGAGAAGGTTCCTCATAACTCAAACCTGTTGCTTCGCACATCAGCTGTTTTGAATACTGGATTACTTTCCCAGAATTATTTACCAAAAGAAAAAGTAAGTCCTTCCCCATTTTTAGGGTTTGCTGCACACTTTGGCTAATACGAACCTTCATAGAATCATTTACAGGCAACCGATCGATTACCACTTCAATGTCATGAATTTTGTATCTATCAACCTGCATTTTGGGCTTTAGATCTAGTATTTCACCATCCACCCGCACTTTTAGAAAACCTTTTTTTCTTATTTCTTCGAATAGCTCTCTGTAATGCCCTTTTCTACCCCGAACTACTGGTGCCAATAAGGTAATTGCATCACCGGAAAATCTTTCGAATAAGTTGGCGATAATTTCTTCTTCACTAAAACGAACCATTTTCTTACCCGTTTCATAACTATAGGCTTCTCCAATACGAGCATATAATAAGCGCATAAAGTCGTAAATCTCCGTAACGGTGCCAACGGTGGAACGGGGATTTTTATTGGTAGTTTTTTGTTCAATAGAAATTACGGGCGACAAGCCAGTAATCTTATCCACTTCGGGGCGTCCCATATCACCCATAAATTGTCGTGCATAGGCACTGAAACTTTCCATATACCTACGCTGCCCTTCATTAAAAATGGTATCAAATGCCAACGAAGATTTACCGCTTCCGCTAACCCCCGTAAAAACCACTAGTTTATTTTTGGGGATGGAGATATCAATATTTTTTAAATTATGCTCACGCGCACCGGTAACTATAATGTAGTCATTATCAGGTAGAGAGGTAGATAAATTGGGAACAGAACGCTTAGCCATATATAAATGCAAAGATAACAAAGCCACTTCGGAATGGTTGGGGATA
>CAIUKP010000201.1 GCA_903899675.1 uncultured Bacteroidota bacterium
TATGGCAAGCAATCGTTAGAAGCCGCTCCGTTTCCACGGAGGGGCTTTTTTTTTGGATAAATCAACCTTATACTAACATTCGTTAGCGTATTTTTTCAATTTTTCACCGTTTTTTTCAAAAAAAAGTTGTAAATTTGATTCAATGCATACGGCTAATCGATTTTATTTCTTTTCATTTTTCTTCTTCACCAGATGAAGCCGGGTAATATTTGTTAAAACGCAACCTTACAATATCAACCCGGCCAACCGCCGGGTTTTTTTTTACCAGTAACCCATTTTATAGTATGTCGCACACTTCTTCCAGTAATGCCCTAAAAATCAACTCCGCCCAAACAGGCATTTGTATTCAGGGATATGAAGGCAGTTTCCATCAGGTAGCAGCCAACTACTTTTTTGGAAAAGGGGTTCCCGTTATACCCTGCGACACTTTCCGCGAACTGGTGAAAATCGCTGCCGATCCAACCCGTTCTGCTGGCGGCATTATGGCCATTGAAAATTCTATTGCCGGCAGTATCCTTCCCAATTACAATTTGTTGCAAAAAAGTAAACTCGTGGTGGTAGGAGAGGTTTATTTGTCTATCAGTCAAAACCTACTCGCCAATAAAGGGGTACAACTATCCGATATCCGCGAAATACATAGTCACCCCATGGCCATTTTACAATGCCTCGATTTTCTCGAAAAAAACACCTGGAAACTCGTAGAAACAGAAGATACTGCCCTAAGTGCCCGGCAAATTGCGCAGCATCACCATAAACATGCCGCTGCCATCGCCAGCAAACTGGCCGCCGAATTATATGGTCTGCAAATCGTTTCGCCCGATATCCATACCATGAAGAATAATGTTACCCGCTTTCTGGTGCTGGCTACCAAAAAAAATCAATCCCCCATACCCGGCGCCAATAAAGCTTCCGTATATTTTCAAACCGATCACTCCAAAGGAATTTTGGCAAAAGTACTTACCGATATAGCTGCCCACGAAGTAAACCTGAGCAAGCTGCAAAGCATGCCCATTCAAGGAAGTAATTTTAAATATGGTTTCTATGCAGATCTGGAATTTGAAAAACTAACTCATTTGCAAAAAGTTTTAGAACGACTGAACGCACAAACCAATAACTTAAAAATATTCGGCATTTATAAAAAAGGAAAAGTAGTAAAAGGATAACCTCCCTTTTTCTAACCCCAAAATTGTTTGTATGCAACTATCAACATCTGAAAGACTTCAAGGTATTGGGGAATATTATTTCTCCGGAAAACTGAGAGAAATCGACCAGCTGAATCAGCAGGGGAAAGCTATTATCAATTTGGGTATCGGCAGCCCCGATTTACCGCCCCATCCCACGGTAATTAAAACCCTGGAAGAAGCGGCAGCTAAGCCTCAGGTGCATGGCTACCAGAATTATAAAGGGTTGCCCCTATTGCGCCAGGCGATGGCCGACTGGTATCTGCGTAGTTATGGAGTTACCCTAAACCCCGACCGACAAATTCTGCCGTTGATGGGTAGTAAAGAAGGAATCATGCATATTTGTATGACCTACCTAAACCCCGGCGACGAAGCTCTAATACCCAATCCCGGATATCCTACCTATAGCAGTGCCGTTAAACTTTCCGGAGGTACGCCAGTAACTTATCAACTTGCTGAGCAACATAATTGGGAGCCAGATTGGGATGCACTAGAAAAGCTAGACCTAAGTAAGGTGAAGCTGATGTGGGTGAATTATCCGCATATGCCAACCGGACAATCAGCTACCCCCCAACTTTTCGAAAAATTGATTGCCTTTGCTCGGAAGCATCAAATATTGATATGTCACGACAACCCCTATAGTTTTATTCTCAATAATCATCCTGTAAGTATTCTCCAAACCCCCGGAGCCTTAGAAGTGGCGGTTGAGCTGAATTCGTTGAGTAAAAGTCATAATATGGCCGGCTGGCGGGTAGGGATGCTTTGCGGCGCCGATGAACGCATAGCGGAAGTGCTCACTTTTAAAAGCAATATGGACAGTGGTATGTTTTTACCCGTTCAAATGGCTGCCGTAACTGCGCTGGGGCTGGGAACAGAATGGCAAAATGAAGTAAATGCCATTTACGCTGCGCGTCGCGAAAAAGTGCTGGAACTGCTGCAAATATTGGGTTGTAGCCCTGCTCCTGACCAAGTTGGTTTGTTTATTTGGGCTGCCATTCCGGATGGATATGCCAATGGATACGAACTCAGCGACCGGGTTTTATATTCCGCAGGAGTTTTTATTACGCCGGGAGGAATTTTTGGTGCAGCTGGCGACCGATATGTTCGGGTGAGCCTTTGTGGCTCGGTAGAAAAGTTTGCAGAAGCCATTGAAAGAATAAAAATCCATGTATCCGGCAATTAAAGCCGCTGAAAGGAGTTAATATAGATGTTATTTGTTCGAAATAAATGCTAGGCTATGACAGTTACTATTATCGGGATAGGTTTAATCGGAGGTTCGATGGCCCTTACCCTCAAAGAAAGAAAATTTGCCCATACCATTATTGGGGTGGATGCCAACGCACAACATGCCGAGAAAGCCCTGGAATTAGGGATTGTAGATAAAATATTACCTTGGAAAGAGGCGGTTAGTCAATCCGATATCATCATTTTGGCTACTCCCATTAACGTAACGGAACGCATGCTACCCGGATTATTGGAGAGCTGCACCCATCAGGTGGTTTTGGATGTGGGTTCTACCAAACAAACTTTATGCGAAACCATCAACGATAATACCAACCGCAAGCGCTTTGTAGCCACTCACCCAATGTGGGGTACCGAATTCAGTGGCCCCCAGGCCGCCATTAGCGGGGCTTTCGACCAAAAAGCGACCGTAATTTGTGATCGAGAAAAATCTGATCCAGATGCGTTAGAGCTAGTTGAAAATATGTACCGGGCTTTGGGAATGCATATTATTTACATGACTTCTTCTGAACATGATTTGCATGTGGCTTATGTGAGTCATATCTCCCACATCACTTCCTTTGCGCTGGCGAATACCGTTTTAGAGAAAGAGAAAGAAGAAGATACCATTTTCGGACTGGCTTCCGGGGGTTTTGAGAGTACCGTTCGTTTGGCAAAAAGTAACCCAAGTATGTGGATTCCCATTTTGATGCAAAACCGTGAGAATATTTTGGATGTGCTGAACGAACATATTGCCCAGCTGCGAAAATTCAAAGCCTGTTTAGAAAAAGAAAACTACGAATATCTGGGAGAACTCATCAACCGGGCCAATGAAATCAGAAGAATATTGAAATAAAATTGGTGTGCAACCCAAAGTATTGTTATAAAAACACCCTTACAACTAATCAAATACGAATAACCATTATATTAAAAGTACCTTTGCAGTTAAATTAACACACAATGACCACATTTGAAGCGTTGGGGCTGGATGCCCGTTTGGTTCGGGCAACCGATGAGTTGGGTTATGTAAATCCTACTGCCATTCAAGAACAGGCTATTCCTGTATTGATGAGCGGCACCAAAGATTTTATAGGCCTTGCCCAAACCGGTACCGGCAAAACAGCGGCATTCGGTTTACCCCTATTACAGGTGGTATCTCCTACTGCTAATTATCCACAAGCACTGGTAGTTTGCCCTACTCGTGAACTCTGTTTACAAATAGTAAAAGAAATTGAACTCTTTAAAAAATACCTGCCTGGCATTGCTGTGGTTGCTGTATATGGAGGCGCTTCTATCGGATTGCAAATCCGGGATATCAAACGAGGTGTGCAGATAGTAGTAGCCACTCCCGGCCGCTTGATCGACTTGATAGAACGGAAAGCCATTCCCCTCGATAAAATTCAATACGTTGTGTTGGATGAAGCAGATGAGATGCTGAATATGGGCTTTCAGGAAGATATTGAGTTTATTCTTAAAAATACTCCTGCCCGCGAAAGTACCTGGCTCTTTAGTGCTACCATGCCACCCGAAATTAGAAAGGTGAGCAAAAAATATATGAAAGAGCCCATGGAAGTTACGGTGGGAAAAGTGAATACAGCCAATGCCAGTATTGATCATCAGTACTATGTATCCACTGCGCAACATCGCTACGAAACCCTGAAAAGAATCATCGACTTTAATCCGGGAATCTATGGCATCATCTTTACCCGTACCAAGGCAGATGCCCAGGAAATCTGCGACCGCCTAACCCGTGAGGGATATGATATAGATGCCTTGCATGGCGATCTTTCGCAACAACAACGAGATAAAGTAATGGGTCAGTTTCGCGATAAGAGTTTACAACTATTAATTGCAACCGATGTGGCTGCCCGTGGAATTGATGTGGTAGGTATTACCCATGTAATTAATTATGAATTGCCCGATGATGTAGAAATATATACCCACCGCTCCGGCAGAACCGGTCGCGCAGGTAATCCTGGAATTTGTGTATCTATCGTGCACGCAAAGGAAATGTATAAGTTCAAACAAATTGAACGCATCAACAACTCACGCTTTCATAAACTAGATATTCCTTCTGGTAAAGATGTTTGTCGCAAACAGTTCTTTCACTTTATGGATAAACTGTTGTCGGCAGATATTAGTCATGGCGATTACGAAACCTATGTACCCATGCTTTCCGAAAAATTTGCGGAGGTTACCAAAGAAGAAGTATTACAAAGAGTGGCTGCCCTGGAGTTCGACCGCTTTTTAAAGTATTATGAAAATGCGGAAGACCTAAATTTGCGCGAAAGAGAGCGGAGCAAACCTGGTAGCTTGCCTCCTTTGGGTGGTAAAATGCGTACAGAAAGATCTGAAAGTGGCAGAAGCGATAGTCGCAAAGAATTTAGCCGTGGAACATCGGGGGGTTATAAGCGCTTGTTTGTAAATCTTGGAACCCGGGATGGATTTTATAAAGCCAGCTTCCTCCAATTTATTCTAGACATGAGCGATCTGAAAAAAGAAGTACTTGGAAAAATCGACATGAAGGATATGAACAGTTGGATTGAAATTGATAAATCATCTGCACAGCAAATGATTCGTTCGCTGGATGGTAAAAAATATAAGGGAAGAAGTATACGAATGAATGATGCAGACAGTGGTGCTCCCCCAAAAGCCAGAACAAAATCGCAACAATAAATAATAAAATCAAATTCACCTTCCATGGAACAGGCTACACAAAAGGCATTTAATCTGGATGCCGTTTTCAACAAACGTCCCCTCATTATTTCTGGTCCCTGCAGTGCAGAAACCGAAGAGCAACTGATACAAACTGCTACCCGACTAGCGGCTACAGGAAAAATTGATATGCTGCGCGCCGGCATTTGGAAACCTCGCACTCGCCCTGGAAGTTTTGAAGGGGTAGGCACCAAGGGTTTACCCTGGTTACAATCGGCCAAAAAAATTACCGGTTTGCCGGTAACCGTTGAAGTTGCTACCGGAAAGCAGGTAGAAGATGCACTGCATTTTGGTGTTGATGTATTGTGGATTGGTGCCCGCACAACCGTAAACCCATTTAGCGTGCAGGAAGTGGCAGATGCCTTGCGCGGTGTGAAGGTTCCTGTGCTGATTAAAAATCCTATCAATCCCGATTTAGAATTGTGGGTGGGAGCCATGGAGCGGGTTGCGAATGCCGGTATAGAACAGATAGGATTGATTCATCGAGGTTTTAGCTCTTATGGTAATACCGAATATCGCAATGCACCCATGTGGCACCTGGCCATTGAAATGAAACGCCGCTATCCGAATACCCTCATGATTAATGATCCTTCGCACATTTGTGGGCGCAGAGATATTTTACTAGAAGTAGCCCAAACCGCAATCGACCTAGATTTTGACGGGTTGATTGTAGAAAGTCATATCGACCCGGATATGGCTTGGAGCGATGCCAAACAACAAATTACCCCCGAAAAAATGGGGGAAATGGTGGATAGTATTCGCTGGAGAAAAGAAGATGTGGCATCTGAAGATTATCATGCCAATCTCGAAAAATTACGTCAGCAAATCAATAACCTGGATGATGAATTGATGCAGATCCTTAGTCAACGCATGAAAGTTGCCCGTAATATTGGAGAATACAAAAAGGAAAATAATATCACCATTCTGCAAACCAATCGCTGGAACGATATCCTCGACCGAGCGTTTCTGAAAGGAGAGAAGTTGGGGCTCAGTAAAGATTTTGTTACCCGATACTTTGATGCGGTGCATATGGAGAGCATCAGCCAGCAAAATAAAATCATGAATCAATAATCAGGTTTGAATTTTTTTATGGCCAGTAAACAACTTTCATTTACTTTTTCTGCTGCGCAAATTTCCTATTGGTTTGATACTTCTTTCTCGCAGATAGAGCAGTGGGTTAGCCGTGATAAAGCAATAGTTATCACGGATGAACATGTGTTTGCCCGGCATGGTAAAAAGTTCAAGGGATGGAATACGATTGTATTAAAGCCCGGCGAAGCTTATAAAATTCAAGCAACTGTTGATGGAATAATTGAACAACTGATTCAGTTGGGTGCCGATCGCAGTTCAGTATTAATTGGAGTAGGGGGTGGCGTTGTTACCGATATCACGGGATATGTTGCCGGCATATATATGCGGGGCCTGCGGTTTGCCCTAGTACCTACATCACTCCTCGCCATGGTAGATGCCTCCATCGGTGGAAAAAATGGTATTGATGTAGGCGTGTATAAAAATATGGTAGGTCTTATTCGGCAACCCGAAATTATTTTATTCGACATTGATTTTCTAAAAACATTATCGCCATCTGAATGGAAAAATGGATTTGCAGAAATCATCAAACATGCAGCTATAAAAGACGCTAAATTATTTCGGTTATTGCAAGAAAATACCCTTACGCAATTCAAGCGTGATCCCAAAAAATTATCCAGGTTGATACGAACCAACGTGCTGATAAAAACTAAAGTGGTATTGAAGGATGAATTTGAAAAGGGTGATCGGAAACTATTAAATTTCGGACATACCCTTGGCCATGCCATCGAAAATCAATACCAGCTGAGCCATGGGGAAGCTATTAGTATAGGCATGACGTATGCAGCACTTTTATCTGCTCAAATAAAAAAGTTTTCTGGAGCAGAAGCCCTGATTGCATTGCTTACTAAATATGGATTACCTACTCGTGCAACTTTCGATTGGAAAAAAGTTGCCAAAGTATTGGAAAAGGACAAAAAAAATTCAGCAGCAGGCATGCAATATATTGTATTAGAAAAACTGGGCAGGGGAGTAGTGGAGCCCATTCCCGTTCAGGAACTCATCACCCGGCTTCAGCAACTGGCCTGAAAGGCCTGATTGAATAAATTATGAGGGCAACCATTTCACCTTCCGATATTTCCGGTGTTTTACAAGCACCAGCCAGTAAAAGCAGCATGCAACGTGCCTGCGCAGCTGCATTATTACACACAGGTGAAACACTGTTGCTGAATCCAGGCCATAGCAACGACGATCTGGCGGCAATCGATGTTATTCAAAAACTTGGTGCCGAAATAAAAATGCAATCCGACCGTAGTTTACTAATAACTTCCCAAGGTGTTCATCCCCGGTCAAGCGATATACATTGTGGAGAAAGCGGATTAGGCATTCGCATGTTTACACCCATTGCAGCCCTCAGTTCGCAGCCACTAACCATTTCCGGCACCGGAAGTTTAGTAACGCGACCCATGCATTTTTTTGATGAAATTTTTCCTCAGCTGACTGTAAAAATTCAATCTAATCAAGGCAAACTTCCTTTACAAATTCAAGGGCCTCTTCGCCCTGCTTCTATTACAGTTGACGGATCCCTCAGCTCGCAGTTTTTAACCGGATTGCTGATGGCTTTTGGTGCAAGCAATGCCTCTGATGCAGTAATTACAGTGAACAACCTGGCGAGTACTCCTTATATTGATTTAACCATAGATGTAATGAAGCATTTTGGAAAACTGGTAACCCACCAACAACATCGAACTTTTACTTGTAAGCCAGCACCCACTCCGCCACCTTATGCTATACAATATACGGTTGAGGGCGATTGGAGTAGTGTTTCCTTTTTACTAGTTGCAGGT
This sequence comes from uncultured Bacteroidota bacterium, assembly GCA_903899675.1. GTDB lineage: Bacteria > Bacteroidota > Bacteroidia > Chitinophagales > Chitinophagaceae > Sediminibacterium. Next base: position 7,994 of record CAIUKP010000201.1, read on the forward strand.
GCTATTGCCGGAAATGTTCGGGTAAATGGTATCAGTCAGCATTCTTCTCAGGCAGACAAAGCCATTTTACAAGCATTAGAACAAACCGGATGCGTATTAAACTTGGGTGATAATTTTGTGGAAACAGGTACAGGGAAATTGCAAGCCTATCATTTAGATGCCACCCATTGCCCTGATTTATTTCCGCCCCTGGTGGCGTTGGCTGCTTGTTGCGAAGGTACATCTGTTATTAAGGGTACTTCCCGACTGGCACATAAAGAAAGTAACCGGGCGATCACTTTACAGCAGGAATTTGCTAAATTGGGGGTGGATGTTGAGTTGGCAGGCGATGAGATGATGGTAACTGGCGGAAAAATTTTGCAGGGGGCAAGTGTTCATTCCCATCACGATCACCGCATTGCAATGGCCTGTGCTGTAGCTGCTTTACGAGCCGAACAACCGGTAGATATTGCAGTGGCAGAAGCCATCAACAAATCCTATCCCGATTTTTATCAGCACCTAGCAGCACTAGGCGCTGATGTAACACTTACCGAACAATAAAATTGTAGAACCCTTGAATAGTTTTGGCCGCCTTTTTCGTTTGCACATTTTTGGTGAATCACATGGCCCCTGCGTGGGAATAACAGTGGATGGTTGCCCTGCCGGATTGCCCTTAACAGCCGAAGATTTTGTTACCGATATCGAACGCAGAAAAGGGGGTATCCAAAAAGGCACTACTCCCCGAAAGGAGGATGATATACCTATCTTTCAATCCGGCTGGTTTAATGGATACACAACCGGTGCTCCGCTCACCATTATTTTTGAAAATAAAAATACCCGCAGTGAAGATTATACCCGGCAACGCGATGTTCCCCGACCTGGCCATGCCGATTGGGTAGCCGGTGAGAAATTCGGTGGCTTTGAAGATTATAGAGGCGGCGGACATTTCAGTGGCCGGCTTACCGTTTGTTTAGTTGGCGCCGGTGTTGTTGCCAAAAAGCTATTACAGCAGTATGCTGTAGCGGCTGGTACTGCACTTCAGTTGCAAGCAACCATTTTAGAAATTGGGGGAGAAAAAGATACGGAAGCAGGACTGCAAAAAGCCATTCAGGCGAAAGACAGTATTGGTGGTATTGTTGAATGCCGGGTACAAGGATTGCCGGTTGGATTAGGCGAACATTTTTTTGATTCAGTAGAGTCTGTATTGGCTCATGCTGTTTTTGCCATTCCAGCTATTAAGGGTATTGAGTTTGGTGCGGGATTTGCTGCTGCGCAGATGTTGGGCTCTGAACACAATGATGCTTTACTTGATAAAAATGGCCATACAAACACCAACCATGCCGGGGGCATTTTGGGTGGATTAACTACCGGAGGGGAGCTGGTATTTAGAGTAGTAGTTAAGCCTACCTCCTCCACCCCCAAAGAGCAACTTACCTGGAGCCGGGATACCGATTCGATAGTTCCCTTTTCTGTAAAAGGCCGACATGATTTGTGTATAGCCTTGCGCGTTCCGGTAGTGTTAGAAGCAGTTACTGCTCTGGTAATTGCCGACCTAATGATGATTGACCGCCGAATACCATCGATAATAAAACAATAATTCACCAACGAAAAACCAAACAATTTGGAAACAGAATTTATATACCATGTAACCACCCGAAGCTGGTGGGAAGCAGCCCAGAAAGCAGGCAAACTTAGCTCACCCCGATTTGAAGAAGAGGGTTATATCCATTGCTCAACTGCTCAGCAAGTACCGGGTGTGTTGCAACGTTATTTTGCCAATCAAACCGATTTGGTAAAGCTTACGCTCGAAAAAGATAAAATACAACCGCCCCTTGTATACGAATTGGCCGGAAGTCTGAATGAAGTTTTTCCGCATGTGCATGGCCCTATTAATTTAGATGCCGTAGTAGCAGTAACCGATATTTAATCGTATGCATTCACATACCATTTGTGCTTCCATACAAATACTTCCGCTGGCAACCCAATTACATCCCTATCGCTGGGTAGATGAAGCCATTGCGGTTATAAAAGACAGTGGCATTCAATACCAGGTGAATGCATTTGATACCGTGCTGGAAGGCACTTACCAGCAAGTGATGCAGGTTATCGAGCAAGTAAATGATCAACTCTGTTCGCAAGGTTGTGAGGAATGGATTACCCATCTTCAAATTCAAATCCGCAGCCAACAAGGAGTTACTGCCAGCGAAAAAACCAGCCCCCATCTTTAAAATTCCCACTCTAACATCTTCTTTAACCCTGATTTTGCTCCCGGAATAATTTCGGCTGGTAGCCCAGAGGCGAAGCCTCCCAAATATTTAAACAACGGATTCTAGTCCTTTTGCAACAAGTAGTATTATTTTGCTCTCGGCAAAATACCGGTCATTAGCATAGAGGCGTAGCCTCCCCACATATTTAACAACGGATTTTAATCCGTTGACACA
>CAIUKP010000202.1 GCA_903899675.1 uncultured Bacteroidota bacterium
CTAAACTAGGATATTGTTTGCATAGCCATTCCTTTACTGCCTCCGTAGTTCCTGGATTTTCAATTTTTACAGAATGGCACCCGGAAATATCTATCAATTGTCCAAAAAATAATATCTCAATATCCATACACTTAAGTTACTAATAATTTTATTGATGCTAATAATAATACAATGGCTAAGGTAATTTTAAGCACGTGCTGATTTAAACGCAATGATCCCATCCATGCTCCAATAAGCCCTCCTACAAATGCAACGGCAATAAAATTTACTATTTGCAGGTCTGCCCTGTATCCCTTCGAGATTTGTCCCGCCAATCCAGCCACTGAGTTTACAAATATAAAAACCGCACTGATAGCCGCAGTTTGTTTTTGATTAGTCCAGTTGGCCAATAACAAAAACGGGGACAATAAAATTCCACCCCCGATACCAATTAGTCCCGATAAAAAACCAATGGTGCCGCCAACCAATAAGGAAAGTCCTATGTGGGGTGCTTTCAAATCTCTATCGGCTGTATTAGGATATAGAAAAAATCGAGCAACAGGAATCAGGAGTAATACCCCCAATATTTTTTTATATACTTGGGCATCTAGTGATATTGCGCCCCCTATAAATGACAAGGGAATAGAAGTTATGATAAAAGGTAAAAATATTTTCCATTTGAAATGCCCTCCCTTGTAAAAAAGTATAAAAGATGAGAGGGATACAAATAAATTTAAAATTAGCGCAGTTGGTTTCATCACATCCGGAGCGAATCCATACAATGCCATTAATGCTAAATAACCACTTGCACCACCATGACCAACGGATGCGTATAGTAGCGCTACAATAAATAAAAGAATTCCAAAAGTAATCGTCATAAAATTCCTATAAATCTACCATAAATGTATTTTAACAACTTCATCCTTTTTTATTGCTGTTATGGTTTCCCCTAATTCTACATAACAGTTCGCTTGGGCAAAGGAATGCATTTTAAAAGATTCTTGGCCTGTTAACAATTCTACTTGTTTTTGTTTTCTGTTGTAATGCCCTTTTAAAAAGTGGGTGAATCCAGTAGGTTTTTGATAATCGTTCATTATTTGCGCACTTTCAATCAGGGGAGCATTTTGTGTTCCGGATAAAGCGTCTATAATTCTAGTAACATATAAATAAAAACAACTGAGGGCAGAAGCCGGATTACCAGGTAGTGCAACCACAACCTGCTTGCCCTTCTTTCCCAAGTATAAGGGCTTTCCTGGCTTTTGTTTTACTTTATAAAACAAGGGATCAACTCCATTTCTTTGGGTAGCTTCTAGCACAAAGTCATAATCTCCTACGCTGATGCCACCCACTAAAAGGGTAAGATCTGATTGCGAAATGGAATTTTGTATTGCCGCTGTGATATTATCTAATGAATCTGTTACTTTTTCTACGCTAATTTTCTTTATACCCAATTGATGCAGGGCTGCCACCAGCATATGCGAATTAGATTCGTATACCTGCCCGCTAGATAATGGTTTTCCGATAGCCTGTAATTCGTTTCCGGTTACAATGATATGAATGGAGGGTTGGTTGATTACAGTAACTTCTGAAAGTCCCATGCTTGCCAATACGCCAATGGTAGCGGGGGTTAACAGCGTTCCTTTGGTTAGTGCAAGACTATCTTTTAGTATATCTGCGCCTATTTGGCGAACATTTACTCCGGGTATAAGATTACTATCTGTGATAGTGATGAAATCATTCTCTAAGATTGTTTTTTCCTGCATCACAACTGTGTCAGCCCCTTCGGGTAAAGGGGCTCCGGTAAAAATGCGTACGGTTTTTCCTATTGTAACCTCCAACAGTTCGGATGATCCTGCTTGTAACATGCCTGCAATCTGTAACGGGGAATCTTGGTACCCAAGCGTATAAGCGAATGCATATCCATCCATGGATGATTGTAAGAAGCCTGGCACATTTACCGGCGAAAATATATCGGTATCTAATACATATCCTGCCGCTTCCTCCAGTTTTATTGGTATTGCTGCCAATGGTTGAATGTTATCCCTTATTATGTTATATGCTTCTTCTACACTTACCATATTATCAAATTACCTGTTTTGCATGCGTGTTTATCCTCCAATGCTAATCATGGTTCTATTGGTTAATTGATTGGTTTCAATTGTATGCATATTTGTTGAAAGTTGCCCGCCCAACGCCTCTTTTTTATCGTAAATATTCTGATGAATGAGGGGAATGATATTTTCACCCCTACGATAGGCACTTAGTAAGTCGGTTTCTCCGTTAGAAAACAGGCAGTTTTTCATTTTGCCATCTGCTGTTAATCGCATTCTATTGCAGTCGCTGCAAAATGGGGCACTCATGGTACTGATTACGGCAAAAGTTCCCTGATTTCCCGGTACCCGATAATTTTTGGCAGTTTCATGGGGCTGTCTATTTATCGGCTGAATGGGATAAACTGAACTGATGGTTTCTAATATTTGATGTAAGGTGATTACTTTATCGCTATTCCATTGGTTTCTGTCAAAAGGCATAAATTCTATGAATCGTACATGAACGGGTGTGTTGATTGTCCAATGTATAAAGTCAATAATTTCTGTATCATTTACTCCTTTGATTACAACCATATTCACCTTCGCTTCAATTTGGTTATCTAACATCAATTGAATATTACTCATTACCTGGTTAAACCGATCTCGTTTAGTCATAAGCACAAATCGGTCTTTTTGAAGGGTATCTAAACTAATATTCACCGATTTTATTCCCGCAGCTTTTATTGACGGGAGCATTTCGTGTATGCGTGTTCCATTGGTGGTTAAGGTTAGCTGAACGGGCAAGCGGGATAGTCGCTCTAAAATTTGAGGAAAATCTTTTCTTACCAAGGGTTCCCCACCGGTTAGTCTGATTTTTTTAACGCCCTCCTGAACAAATAAGCGGGCAATGGATTCTATTTCCTCTGCCTGCATTAGTTGTTGGGTGGGGGTAAACGAATATTCTTCTTCCGGCATGCAATAAAAGCACCTCAAGTCGCAATTGTCCGTTAAGGAAATCCGTAAGTAATCATGCACTCTATTAAAGTTATCCTGAATCATGTTATGGTTTCGATGCTAATAATTGCTGATAATCTTCTGGGGTATCAATATCTACCAATCCTTCTTCAAAATGCAATTTAGCTACTTCTGCTCCTCTTTGTAGGATAATATTTTTTGCTCCAACGTCTCCGCGTAATTGTAGTAAATCTGGGAAGATGCTTTTATGAAATAAGGCGGGTGTGCCCAAAGTATTGGCATAGTAACATGCGGCGATGGGTAAATCGGAATGCTGTTGTAATTGAATCAATGCTTGTATGTTAGCAACAGCAATAAAAGGTTGGTCACATACCACCAACAAGATGCCCTCTAAATCAGGTATATTTTTTTGTGCCACCTGAATGCCTAATCGAATGGAGCTGGCCATCCCTTCTTGCCAATTTTCATTAATGGTGATGGAAAAGTCGGTAGCTCCTATTTCTTGGATTATTTTTTCGGCTGAGGCTCCTAAAATCAAAAAAATAGGAAAATTAGTTGCCTGTTTTAGTTTGGCAATAAGCCGATTTAATAAAGTTTCCCCTTGATATGACAATAATTGTTTGGGAATTCCCAATCGCTTGCTTTCGCCGCCGGCAACAATTACAACACCACCGTTTTTAATTGAATAATTCATTAGGAGTGGATAGAGTCTTTTTTCAATCGCAACATCGAGCCCGGTTTATTTGTGAATACTGCCTGTATTTCGGCCAAAATGCTAATCGCAATTTCTTCAGCCGTTTCTGCTCCGATATCTAGTCCCGTGGGCCCATATATTTTATTCAGCATACTCTCCGTGATTGCTATCCCTTCATCGGTTAACTGGGCAATCATTTTTTGTAGTTTCTTTTTCGGACCTAATATGCCGATATACGAAATGGGTTGATGTAGTAAGGCGGCTAACATTTTTACATCATACTGGTAATTATGCGTCATTAATACAAAGCAGGTTCTGCTATCAATAGCTATTTTGTCTAGCACTTGCTCGGGCTTACTTACTAGTATCTGGCAGGCACTGATAAATCTGTCTTTTCTGGCATGGGTATTTCTTCCATCTACTACACTTACATCCCAGCCCAACTGATGTGCAATCGTTATCAATGGAATTGCATCATTTCCAGCCCCAATTATGAAGAGTGCAATGGCTGGTTGTATAAATTCAAATAACAAGTTGCCAGCGTAATTGGGGTGTGCATAATCTTTTACTATCGATTTTCGCTTGCTGAATATTTGTGCTCCTTCCTCCACAATGAAACGAGTTAGGGGTGAGCTATTTTCTTTTGCTGCTATCAATTGCTGCTGGTTCAAAAGTAAGCAGGTACCCAGCTGGGGATTTTTTTTATTAGACAAGTCAAATCCAGTTACTAAAACTAGTTCTTGTCTTTTTTGTTGCGAAAGTCGCAATAATTCAATCGGATTGCATCGGTCTTCGGTGTGAATGTATTCAAATAATATATGTATAATTCCTTCGCAGCCCAGTTGAATACCAATCACTGCATCTGATTCGTCCGTTGTATCATAGGTAACCAATCTGCTTTTTTTTTCAGTAAATGTGAGCATGGCTTTTTGTAAAGCATCTCCTTCTAAACAGCCTCCGCTGATGGCACCGGTCATTTTTCCATTTTCTGTTACCAACATTCTAGCACCGGGTCTTCTATATGAGGAACCTTCTAAATGAACCACCGTTGCCAAAACACAATCCAAACCCTGTTGCTTGGTCTGGTCGTAGGATGCGATTATTTCTCGAAATTCCCTCATTTTATTAGGTGCAGTTGAAATTAATAAGGCTGATATCCCTTTACTACCGCTATTTTAGCTGCCGGAATTTCTGAAACCTGAACCAGGGGTGCTTTGTTTCCCCAGGTATTTCTGATATAATTAATCACATCTGCCACTTCTTTGTCGGTCATTTCAATTCCTGCCATTTCGCCGTCAAATGAACTGCCATTAATTTTTAATGGGCCGCGCATTCCCTGCAGGATAATTTTTACTAAGCGATTCTTATCCGATAAATTACCGGTTTTTACCAATGCAGGAAATGCCCCCTCAACACCCATACCATTTTCCATATGGCAGGAAATACAATAGGTTTCGTAAACTTTTTTACCGTTCTGAATGCTGGCATTGGGTGCACTAGTTTGAACAAATGATAAACAAATAGTTGCCAATAGGCTAGCACAAAGTAGGGTAGTTATTTTTTTCATTGGTCTTATTTATGAATGAAAAAAGACTGCCCTATAGCAATCTTTTTTTTGAATGCTGTTAAAAAAACGCCTAGCTTTTAGTAAGTTCTTTTAAATACGGTTGATTGTATAAACGTTTTCCAGTTGCTTTGTATAAGGCATTAGCTACAGCAGCAAATACCGGAGGAAACGGTGGCTCACCTAAACCGGTAGGATCAATTGTATTTTGAACAAAATGCACATCAATTTTTTTAGGAGTTTCTTTATGTCGAATAATACGGTATTGATTTAGGTTCTTTTGCATGGGGACCCCTTTTTCAAAGCGCATTCCTCCGTACAAAGCGTTTCCTATTCCATCTACCACAGCTCCTTCCACCATATTTTTAGCTCCCTCGGGATTTACTACAAACCCGCAATCCATAGCAGTAACTACGTTTTCAACTTGTGGTTGTCCATCTTTTATAGAAACTTCCACCACATGGGCAGCATAAGAACTGTGACAAAAATACGCTGCCACCCCTCGATTTTTATTGTTGGATTGGCTCCAATTCGATTTTTGTTTTACTAATTCAAGCACACCAATGTATCGGGCGGCATCGTATTCGTTGTTTTTTCCTACGGGTTTGGTTTTTGCTTTCTGCAGCAATTCAATTCTAAAATCAATCGGATCCTTACCAATTGTTTCGGCTAATTCGTCTAAGAAAGATTGTTCTGCCGAGGCAATGAAATTTGATCGGGGGGCTCTGAAGGCACCAATGGTTATATTGGATGGAATATCCCAGCCTTCTGCCATATAATTTTCAATGGATCCTGCAGGGAACCGATTTTCGTGAATTGAATTTTCCGGAATCCCTCCTCCTTTAATATGAAGAGCGGTTACCTGATTGTTTTCATCTATGGCTGCTTTAAACGATACCATATATGTTGGTCGGTAAATGCCATTCGTCATGTCATCTTCCCGGGTATATATCAGTTTTACGGGTGCTTTTACTTTTTTAGAAATGAGACCCGCTTCAATAATATAATGACCATAGGCTCTTCTTCCAAATCCTCCCCCCATTCGGGCCAGTTTCATTTCAATTTTTTCAGCAGGAATATCCAGGTTGGCTATGATATTTTGTTTCATCATTTCCGGAATCTGAATCGGCGCCACAAAGAATGCTTTTTCATCGGTGATGTGCGCAACACAACTGATGGGTTCCATGGGATTATGCGATAAAAATGGCGCACTGTAGGTTCGCTCTAGAATTTTTTTAGCTTTCGCAAAGGCAGCTTCCGGATCGCCATCTTTTCTCAAGATTTTGCCCGGTTTTTTTTGCATTTCATTCATTTGGGCCAAATGTTCATCGGTACTTTCTAATCCGCCAGGTATGGTTTCCATTTTTTTACCGCCTCTTCCAGCAACTGATTCGGTATAGGTTGCCATTGCCTCCCATTCTACCAGTACTTTTTTTCGGGCGTTGATTACTTCCCAAGTGGTTTTGCCCACCACGGCCACCAAATTATTGAAAGCACGGGTATCAAATCCTGCTCGGGTATAGCCATCTTTATAAACCTGTATTTCAAATACATCTTGAATACCTGCCATTTTTTTCGCTACTGTGCCATCAAAAGATTTCAACTTCATCCCAAATGCAGGGGGGTGAATTACCATGGCAATCAGCATACCTTCCTGCTTATAGTCCAGTGTGAATAATGGATTACCCGATACAATGTTTTTTCCCACTACATTTTTCTGGGGGGTACCGAGTAAGGTAAAATCGCTGATCTTTTTTAAGCTTACTTTTTCGGGTTTGGGTAGTTTTGCTGCAGCAGCAGCTAATGCACCATATGTTACACTTTTGTTGGAGGCTTTATGAGCAACATAGCTATTGCTGGCAGTTAACTCTGATACCGACACATTCCATTCATTGGCGGCGGCTTGAAGTAATAACATTCTGGCAGTTGCACCAGCAGTTCTTAGCGGCACCCATGCCATATTCATCGCTCGGCTACCACCCGTAAATTGTGACTTAAATCTGGGTGTATCATAATCTCCCATTTCTACCTTAATTTTTTTCCAATCAGCTTCCAGTTCTTCTGCAACCATCATAGGGAGGGAGGTCATTACATTGGTTCCAAATTCGGGGTTCGGACAAAAAATAGTTATCTCATTGTCGGCAGTAATTTTGATGAATCCAGTTAGTTCAACCCATTCTTTAGGAGCCGCGATTTCGGCTAATGCTTCATTGGGAATCAAATTGGCTAACCAACTAAAACCAATCATCATTCCACCTCCTGTTAAAGAGGTAATTTTTAAAAATGAGCGTCGGCTATTATTTGTGGATATATTTTCCATGCGTTTTATTTTATTGATGAGCATTTTTTGCTGCGGATTGTATTGCTTGTTTTATTCTTACATAAGTTCCGCAACGGCAAATATTTCCATTCATTGCAGTTTCAATTTCTTCATCGGTAGGATGGGGCTTCGACTTTAATAAGGCTGAGGCTGCCATAATTTGTCCTGTTTGGCAATAGCCACATTGGGCTACATCCAGAGATAACCAGGCTTTTTGTACTGGGTGCTCTCCCGATTCGGATAATCCTTCAATAGTAGTGATTTCCTGTGCCGCAACGGCTGCTACTGGCAGCTGGCACGATTTCATGGCTTTTCCGTTCAAATGTATGGTGCAGGCACCGCAGGATCCAACGCCACAACCATATTTGGTACCCACCAAATTCAGATGGTCGCGCAAAACCCATAAAACCGGCGTAGTGGGATCTACTTCGGCTTCCATCATTTTGCCATTGACTTTTAATTTGTATTTAGCCATATATTTTTTTTAATAGATCAACGTAAATTTACCCATTTATAGGATAGTCTGTATCATCGTTCAGATAAATCCTCTAAAGGGTAATACAAAATTCATTTATTTATAACCAATTTCCGAATATTCACAATAAATTTTACAGCCATTTTCCCCAATTGCTATACGCCATCAAGGGGGGCAAGGAAGTTTAGTAAAAGTGTAAGGCGAAATGAAAGTAAAAGGACCCTAAAAATGATTTTGTAAATTATCCATTCATCCAATTGTCCCGAGTATCAGGAGAAAATTTCCAAGGCGCAAAATTGTTTTCTATATTGCTGAAAGTGCTGTTCCATTCCTGAGGCGCATTGCTCTCTTCCATGATAAGCGATCTTCTGAGCTCAGTAATAATATTCAACGGAGATATGCTAACGGGGCATTCCTCTACACAAGCCATACAGGTGGTGCAGGCTCTCAGTTCTTCTACCGAAATATAATCGTGTAACAAACTTTTACCATCGGGCGTCCACTCACCTGTTTTGCTAAGATGCTTACCCATTTCCTCCATACGATCGCGGGTGGCCATCATGATTTTTCTGGGACTCAATTTTTTTTCGGTCAGGTTAGCCGGACAAGCGGCAGTGCACCTGCCACATTCGGTGCAACTAAATGCATCGAGTAAACTTTTTTGACTAAGAGCGGGAATATCTTTGGCGCCAAAATGCTCGGGGGGGGCGGCATTGGAAGGAGCCAATTCGGGCTGCATGGCATACAACACTTCCTGCTGAACTGCCTCCATATTGGTAAACTTGCCAGCTGTATTAAGAGGGGAATAGTAGGCATTGGGAAATGCCAATAATATGTGCAAGTGTTTAGAGTAGGGCAGATAATTTAAGAAGGCGAAAATGCCCAAGATATGCAGCCACCAACAGGTACGCTCCAGCATCAGCAACACGGTTTCATTGACACCTGATAGGAGGGGCATGATATATTGCGACACCCAAAAATTTCCGGTGCTTGGGTAATGAGGATTTCCGGATTGTTGTAGTAATTGGTCGGCAGCATTCATAGTGAGAAATAAACTCATCAGAATAATTTCTGCTAGCAGAATGTAATTTGCATCGGAAGCAGGCCATCCCTCCAAGTCGCCATGAATCAGCCTTTTTACTTTGGTTACATTTCTGCGGATGAGAAATACCACACAAACTAATAATACACCTGCCGCCAATATTTCAAAACCATTAATTAGCCAGGTATATACACTTCCCAACAGCGGCAAAAATATCCGATGATGGCCCGTAATGCCATCTAATACAATTTCTGCCACTTCTAAATTGATGATGATAAAGCCGGCATAAATTATCAGGTGCATGATGGCTACTGGAAAATTTCGGAACATTTTTTTCTGACCTAATGCCAGAAAAATCAGGTTTTTCCATCGTTTTGCAGGCTGATCGTTCGGTAGGGAGGGCTGCCCCAGTAGTATAAGTGACCTTATTATCCCAATGCGGCGGGTAAACCAATATCCCGCAAAACCGGCGGTCAATATAAAAAGTAGTTGCGGTAGGTACTGCATAAGAGAAAGTTTATAGAAATTGCCCGGTTTCCCATTTTTTACAGGATTTCGGCAAGTTGAGCGTAATCTCTTTAATTTTATACCAAATATACTTCATGATTTTGAGGAAAACCATACTTACCCGGATGCAGGCCGAACAAAAGCTCCATCGCATGGCATTGGAACTGGCCGAAAAATTGAGTGGAGATGATGCCCCATTGATCATCATGGGAATCCGCAAAAACGGAGAAGTGATTGCCGCACAAGTTGCTGGCTATCTAAAACAATATATACCCAACCCCATTACCCAGCTTTGGGTGCAAATGGATAAATCTCATCCCGATACCATCGAGATCAGTGAACCCCTCGATTTTTCGGGTAAGCATGTTTTATTAGTGGATGACGTAACCAATTCGGGCAGAACGCTTTTATATGCTTTAAAACCGCTTATGAATAGCTACCCCCTTAGTATTCAAACCCTGGTGCTGGTAGAAAGAATGCACAATCAGTTTCCGGTAAAAGCAGATTATGTGGGTTTTTCAGTGGCCACCACCTTGCAAGAACATATTCAGGTGGAAGTAGAAAATGGCGAAGTGTTGGGCGCTTATATGGAATGATGCCATTAAAATTTTAGCCAATGTGCCTGCAATTTTCCGTTACTCCACTCCAAAGCCGGGGCAGGAATTTTAACGGAATTTACAGCTAGTAAAAGATTTTTCAGCCATTTCTTCTGGGTAGGGATTGTTGTTAAGTCAACATCTAAAGAAAGATATCCTTTTCTAACCCTCGCAATATCCATCCGGTTAAAAATAATATTTCCGTTGGCATCTTTTTGTTGATTTTCTGTACCTCCCAGCATACCTCCAGCACCATATCCAAGCGACACATTCAGCCATTTGGGTAACCGACTTGCTGGAAAAAAAGAAGCCAGGTTAAAACAAGCCCAATAGGTTTGTCCATTATAATCTTTCAACATTTTTTCCATAGTGCGGGTGCCAAATAATGCATCAGCCCTGCCCTGCAAGCCAGCTGGAGCATAGTTTATCGGTTGATAGGAAAATTTTATGGTAATCCGCTGTTGCTTCCAACCCCATTCCTGGCCCAGCAGTAAGCCTGCACCCAGCACATTCGCCAGCATATCCCCACCACTAAATCCCCATTCGCTGGAAAAACCATCGAACATTTCAATAGACGATACAAAAGCCAGACTGCTAATAGCTCCCGCCAAAGCTGCTTGTCGGGGTTGCATGCCGGTCGACTTCCATAATGCCCGGCTCCAGTTAGCGGCTGTATAAGCAGTAAATAAATGCCCGGCTTTATCCATTTGCAGCCATTCGGCATTGTCGTTAAAAAAGTGGAAAGATTCCGATGGATATTGCTGATACCAATAATTAGACAATATCACCACACCGGTAGTAATGCCTGCTGCCATACCTGCTGCCACCCAACGCTGTTTATATATACTTATGGCAGCCGAATCGCTCGAAGGTTGCGCTTGCACCAGTAATGGCAAAAAGGATATCAGTAATAAATATTTCACGCATTCAAACTTACACATTAATTGCCTTGCGGTTGATTCCATGGAAAAGAATAGAGAAATATTGTTAATTTGGCATTCTATACTCACCAATCTTGTAACACCATGAACAGTGCAATTGAAGAGAAAATCAACAGCTGGCTCCAAGGGCCCTACGATGAAGCAACCAAAGTAACCATTCGGGAAATGCAAGTTACTCAGCCCGATGAATTAGCCGATAGCTTTTACCGAAATCTTGAATTTGGAACCGGAGGGCTTCGCGGAATTATGGGAGTAGGTAGCAACCGGATTAATAAATATACCATCGGCATGGCTACCCAGGGGTTTTCTAATTATCTGAAAAAAACCTACGGCGACGCTTCCGTTTCTGTAGCAATTGCCCATGACAGTCGCAATAACAGCCGATTTTTTGCCGAAACTACCGCCCATGTTTTTGCAGCTAATGGAATCCAGGTTTACCTGTTCGAATCGCTGCGACCTACGCCGGAATTGAGCTTTGCCATCCGCCAATTACATTGTAAAGCTGGCGTAGTGTGTACCGCCTCTCACAATCCGAAAGAATACAATGGGTATAAAGCCTATTGGAACGATGGTGGACAACTAGTTCCTCCACACGATGTTAATGTGATCAATGAAGTGGAAGCGATTCAAAGCATTTCGGAAGTGAAGTTTACAGGAGGGGAGAACCTGATACAATTGATTGGAAAAGAAATGGACGAAGCCTACCTGCAAATGGTAAAAAGTTTGAGCGTTTATCCCGAAGTAATTCAACAGCAAGCCGATTTGAAAATTGTATATACCCCCATTCACGGTACCGGTATTCAATTGGTGCCCGATGTGTTGAAATTATATGGGTTTAATCAGGTTTCCATTGTAGAAGAACAAGCTACGCCCGATGGGAATTTTCCTACCGTGCACTATCCCAATCCCGAAGAAAGCGAAACCATGCAAATGGGATTACAAAAAGCAAAAGAACTGGATGCGGATATATTATTGGGTACCGATCCGGATGCAGATCGGGTGGGCATTGGAGTGAAAGATAATCACGGCAATTGGATATTGATGAATGGAAATCAAACAGCCGTGCTGGCATTTAGTTATTTGATGGAAGCCCGCAAAGCTAAAGGCATTGCAACTCCAGAGGATATGGTGATTACTACCATTGTAACCACCGAAATGATTAACCGGGTTGCAGAAAAAAATGGAGTAGACTGCTTGAATGTTCTTACCGGATTTAAATGGATTGCAGAAAAAATTAAAGAACTGGAAGGGAAAAAGAATTATGTAATTGGTGGAGAAGAAAGTTTTGGTTTGATGATCGGAAGTTTAATCCGTGACAAAGATGCCGTTAGTGCGGTGGCTATGTTATGTGAAATGGCTGCCTACGAAAAAAGCAAAGGAAAAACTTTATTCGAAAAATTAATCGAACTCTATATTCAATATGGTTTTTATTATGAGAGCCTAATTAGCATTACCAAAAAAGGAATGGATGGACAAAAAGCGATTGCCGATATGATGGAAACCTATCGACTACAACCTCCTGCAAATCTGGCAGGATCTCCTGTGGTAAGTTTACTCGATTACCAATTGCAACAAGCTACCGATTTGGTAACGGGTGAAAAAACAGCCATTCAGTTGCCGAAAAGTAATGTGTTACAATTTATAACTGCTGATGGATCAAAAATTTCTGCGCGCCCGTCTGGTACAGAGCCAAAGATTAAATTTTATTTTAGTGTGCAGGCTACTCTCTCAAATAAAGAAGACTTCGAAAGGGTACAAATGCAATTAAAAGATAAAATCAGCCAGATTATCAGTGATATGAAACTCAACTGATGCTTAAGGGTATCTGCCTTTGTATTTTGAATGATAAAAAGGCAGATATCTTTCTCTATAAAGCCAATTTCTCTTACCTATCTTCGCAAGGATATGAGTGCGTATAATGATGGTCCGCTGCACAAGGGACTCAGAAATCAACTGGTGAATCAATTGCGTGAAAAGGGAATCACCGATGAAAAAGTGCTGCAGGCAATTTTAGCAGTACCCCGGCATTATTTTTTTGATTCTGCATTTGAGCGGATTGCTTACGAAGACCGGGCTTTTCCGATTGCAGCCGGGCAAACCATTTCTCAACCCTACACTGTTGCCTATCAAACCCAGCTATTGCAAGTAACCAAAAGCAGTAAGGTATTAGAAATTGGCACCGGAAGCGGATATCAGTGCACCATTTTAGCAGAAATGGGCGCCAGGGTATTTACCATCGAAAGGCAGAAAATATTATTCGATCAATTGCAACAATCTTTCCCCTTTAAAAAGCAATATCCCGGCACTAAGTTTTTTTATGGGGATGGTTTTGAAGGGTTGCCCACTTTTGCTCCCTTCGATCGGGTAATAATTACAGCTGCTGCTCCTTTTACACCCCCCAAATTAATCGACCAAATGAGGCCCGGCGCTATGATGGTAATACCCCGAGATGAGGGCGAAAGTCAACGCATGTTGCGTATAACCAAACAAGCTGATGGCTCAGTTACTGAGGAATCTTTCGACCTCTTTTCTTTTGTACCCATGCTTTCCGGGAAAAACCGCTAACTAATTTCCGATAACAAACAAGTATCCATAAAAAAACCGATAACATTTTCGTGCTATCGGTTTTTTATAAGTAGATGTTGATAGGTTACTGATTCATCATATCCGACATTCCCGAACCCTGATCGGCTTTGGTATTTTTACGTTTGAATAAAGAAGCATCAAACTTGCCAAATCGATAACTGAAATTCAGTCGCAAAACTTGTGGGTCTCTTCTTCTTTCGGTGGTTTGTGTAAAGTAAGCACTTTCAGAATAGGATTGAGATAACTGGGTTCTGAAGATATCATTCATACTTAAAGTTAGTGATCCGGTTTTACCATTTTTCCAGGTCCAGTCTTTTCTTATGGCTATATCAACCGCATAGCGAGGAAGGTTATATCCTTGTGAGGTTGACTGAGGCCCACCGCCCCACATCATACCGCCACCGCCACCGCCGCCACCGCGGCCACCACCACCACTACTAGGTGGGATAACTGATTTCGCCTGATAGTCGCCACTCAACTGTACCGACCAGCTTTTAGATAATTTGAAATTGTTATTCATTTTTCCAAACCAGCTAACCAATGAATTGCTCAACTCCTGACCCGGAACCGATGCATTGATAGAAGAATTGAAAATATTTACATTCAATGTAAGGTCCCACCATTTATTGATGGGCATTTTATTGGTTAATTCCAATCCATAAGCAAAGCTATAGTTGGCATTGATATACGTACTAAAATAAGCACTGTCTCCGGGTATTAACGCATTGGCATCACGGTAAACATATCGGGTAATAAGGTCGGTAGTATGTTTAAAGTAAAGCGATGCTAAAAAGTTCGAATTCTTCTTATAGGCATTGCTGTAAGAAATCTCAAATGAGTTGGTGAATTCGGGCTTCAACCCTGCATTGCCGATATTGATGTTTTGCGGGTCGGAATAATCTGGGAATGGCATCAACTGAAAGAAGTTGGGCCGATTAATTTTACGGGTATAATTAAGCTGCAAATCCTGTTTGTCGTTGATTTTATAGGTAGAAAATACACTAGGGAATAAGCTAATCGGATAAGTTACTTTAAAACTCAACGAGTCAACCCCTTTTGAATTCAACAAGGTTCCCAAATAGTTAGAACTTTCTGCTCGTAATCCTAATAGATAACTCCAGTTACCCGATTTAAAACTAAAAGTGGTATAGCCAGCCCATACTTCATCGTGAAATTTATACCGGCTACTGATGG
The DNA here is from genome assembly GCA_903899675.1 of uncultured Bacteroidota bacterium. Classification (GTDB taxonomy): domain Bacteria; phylum Bacteroidota; class Bacteroidia; order Chitinophagales; family Chitinophagaceae; genus Sediminibacterium. The sequence continues at coordinate 14,904 of CAIUKP010000202.1, forward strand.
AAGGAACTAAATCGTATTTACCAGTTGCATAATTATACCGATACTGATCGTTGATGCTGCTGTTATCCCGAATGGCAGACCGAAAACCCGCTTCCAATTTTCTATCATCACTAATTGGATTTTCATAGTCGATTTGAAAAGTATAATTCTGGTTGTCGCCGCTCGAATTATTTAATTGCTTAATCGGATTGCCTTTTGCAACTCCTGCCGGCGTATACGTTTGCGTGTTTATATTGCTCGATCCGCTACTGTTACTGGAATTGTAGTTAAAGTCGGCAGAAATGTTATGACCACTCTTTTCGAAATTGTGTTTAAAACTAAGCTGACTACCTACATTTTCAAAAGTACGATTGCTGGTATTTTCGATTTTGTTATAGGCCGTCAAAAATCCTTTTACAATAGAATCTACCTGCTGGGTTTGTTCTGTTTCAAATTTACCTCGGTTGTAGTTGCCAGTAATAGTTATGGTATTCCGATTGTCTAAAAAATAATCTAAACTTCCCCGGAAAAACTTGAATTCACCTAGATTTTCACTGTGGGTAGTATTGTTAACAGTACTGGGAATAGTTAATAAATTATCTCGGTTGGTTTTGCCATCTGAAATAGATTTGAATTGATTCAGGTTACCGCTCAATCCCAGGTTTAGTTTATTCTGGCGAATATTAATATCTCCCCCCAGATTTACTCTACCTCTTGAGTCAACACCAGCTCTTAATCCACCATTGTACCCAATCTTTTTATTTTTCTTTAAAACGATGTTCAAAATACCCGCCGTGCCGCCCGATGCGTCGAATTTGGCAGATGGATTGGTAATCAATTCTACTTTATCAATAATGTCGGCAGGAATTTGGTCAAGGGTAAGGGTAGTTGGCCTTCCATCTATAAACAGGGTAGGGGCAGCATTGCGGAGGGTAACATTACCATCGATATCAACATTGAGGGAAGGAATATTTTTCATTACCTCTGCGGCCGTTTGGCCGGTGCTGGTTAGGTTTTTGTCAACCGTAAATATTTTTCGATCTATGCCCAACTCTAATAAAGGTTTGGTGGTAGAAGTTACGGTTACGGCGGCCAGGGTAGTAGAATCTTCGGATAATTTAATATTTCCCAGATCCTTATCTACCATACCCATTATTTGCTGAAAATTTCCGCCGGCTGGGGGCATTTTAATGCCAAAACTTACCGTTACAGTAAGCGGCTTGTAGCCCAATGTGCTCACTTTCATCTGAAAATTGCCAAAAATCGGCAGGTTTTCAAAACTAAAATCACCTATCGACTTAGTAATCTGTGTATTATATATTACTTGTTTCATTTTTTTGGTAACCGTATCAAATTTGTTACCAATCAGTTGTACACTGGCGCCGTCTATTCCTTTGGCTGTTTTTCCATCTACAATTTTGCCATAGAAATGCCCAATATTCATGTTTTGCGACCCCATTCCCGCTCCGGCTGGTCGGCCAGCGCCTGGGTATTGGGCCTGTGAAAACAACATCGAAACGGTTAAAAAAACTAACAAAACTGCTTTTTTCATATAAAATCATTCATTGAAACACAAAGGTCAACCCATATAAGCGTAAATGGTAGATAGATTATGTGGGCGGTAATATGACAAATTTGAATGGATAAAGTTGTAAAATCGGCGATAATCAAGCAGATATTGTCGGTGACTATTGTAAATAGGTGATCAAAACCTGCAACAATCCAATAGCAAAACCCAAAACTCCCCCGATAATTTCAACAAACCGGAATTCTTTTTGCATAATGCTCATAAGTATCTGTTCCATTTTATCGGATGAAAATCCGGCTACTTTTTCGGTAACGATGGCTTCCAGGTTCAGTTGGTCTTGCAACGTGTTCATATAAGAATGCATGATTTCCGGAAACAGCTCCTGCAGTTTTACTAGAAACACCGATTTTAATTCCCGAATCGTGCTGTCTCCAATAAACATGCTGATAATGGGCATTTGTTCGGGCAATTGTTTGCGCAAAAAATCGTCAATATGGTTATCTACCAGCGGCATTACCGATTGCAGGTTAGCTGGGTCAGTAATTTTTGAAGCGATATCTGAATAGGAGAGCAGTTCATCCGAAACCAGTTTACCCAGCTTTTCGGCAAATTGATGTTGTCTTTTGGGGAAAATTCCCTGAAGGGTAATGCCAAGAATTTTGCGTGGTTCACGGGGATGGAAAAGCATTTTGATGGCAATCCAATTCGTAAACCAACCAATGAAAGCAGAGATAAGTGGGATAAGGAACCAGCCAATGTGCATACAAAAAAATTTAAAAAAAACCTACAAGCAGGGCCTGTAGGTTTTAGTGGGAGAACGAGGGGTCTCGAACCCCCGGCCTTCAGTGCCACAAACTGACGCTCTAACCAACTGAGCTACGCTCTCCATGAGTGGGTTGCAAAAATACAAAAAAATCACCGGTTTTGCCAAGCATTTTAGCTTCTTTTTGGTCAGGACTGTGTCAAAACCTTTGTTAATTGGTAACAATGGCATCCGACAAATAAAAAATTAGGTTATTTTTGGAACCTACCATGAAAAAAATAATTGAGTTTATGAAGCGTAGCAAAGGTTGGTTATTGTTAGCATTGTTTGGTTTTGGTGCTTTATTTTTTGCCTTTCGGAATTCCTCGATTGGTCGTTCAGATTCTTCAAATCCCCGGCAGCAATTGCTATCAGAGTTGGGTAGGGTTTTAGAAGACCAGCACTATACCCCCAAGTTAATTGATGACCAGTTTTCGAAAATGATGTTCTCCCGTTACCTCGATCAGATGGATGGCGACAAAACGTTGTTTCTTCAAAAAGATATCGATTCGCTGAAAATTTTTGAAACTTCTCTGGATAATGAAATTCATGGGTCAGCGATTGCTTTTGTGCCGGCGGTAAGTTCTTTATACGACCGTAGAATGGCAGAAGCAACTATCATTTATAAAGAGTTACTGAAGAATCCCTTTAGTTTTTCTTCCAATGAAACGGCAGAATTGGATGGTGAAAAATTGGCTTGGGCCAAGAATGAGGAGGAAAGAAAAGACAGATGGCGCAAGAAGCTGAGCTATTTTATTTTAGAAAGATTTTACGATCTGCAGGAGCAGCGCGAAAAGAATAAAGATCAAAAAGATTTTGTAGTACTTGCCGATAGTGCGTTGGAAAGAAAGGCACGTGAACAGGTGCTGAAACTGATGAACGATAATTTTGCCAGAATCAAGAGTACTTTTAATGAGGAGGTTCGTTTTAGTACTTATTTGAATACGATTACCAATCTGATGGATCCTCATTCGGATTATTTTGCGCCTGTTGAAAAGAGAGCTTTCGATGAGAGAATGAGCAGTGAATTTTTTGGCATCGGTGCCCAACTTACCAAAGATGATTATGGTATTAAAATTGCCAGTATCATTACCGGAGGGGCTGCTTATAAATCTGGACAGATAGTAGTAAACGACATCATCATTAAAGTTGCGCAGGGTAGTGGAGAACCGGTGGATGTTTCTGCTTATGCCACGGAAGATGCAGTAAAACTGATTCGCGGAAATAAGGGTACAGAAGTGCGCCTTACTTTGAAAAAAGAAGATGGAACTATTAAAGTAGTAGCGCTTATTCGTGAAAAGGTAGAACAAGATCAGGGACTGGCTCGCAGTGCGGTAATTCTGCAGGGCACTAAAAAAATAGGCTACATTTTATTGCCAGATTTTTACTCAAACTTTGAAGATGCAAATGGCCATCATTGCGCCGAAGATGTTGCAGAAGAGCTGAAAAAATTGAAAGCAGAAAAGGTAGATGGAATTGTAATGGATATTAGAAATAATGGGGGCGGCTCTTTGTATGAAGTGGTAAAAATGGTTGGCCTGTTTATTAAATCAGGACCGATTGTTCAGGTGAAAGACCGCACGGGCAATGTAGATCAGATGACTTGGAGGGATAACGATGAATCTATTTTATATGAGGGTCCGCTTGCTGTGCTGGTAAATGAATTCAGTGCCAGTGCCAGTGAAATTTTCGCTGGAGCTATTCAAGATTATAACCGGGGTATCATTATCGGAAGTTCTTCCACTTTTGGAAAAGGTACCGTACAGCGTCAGGTTCCCTTTGGTAGCCGCAACGATTTTTCTACCAGTAGAACGGATATGGGAGCAATGACACTCACCTTCCAAAAATTTTATCGAGTAAATGGGGGTTCTACACAACTGAAAGGGATTGTGCCGGATATTATTATTCCAGACATATATGAATACTATAAGGTTAGAGAAAAGGATATGCCCGAAGCACTTGCCTGGGATGAAATACAAAAAGCAACTTTTTTAGAATGGCAGCCTAAAGAAAACATTACCAATATTGCTGCAAAAGAAAATGCCGATATTCAGGCTAATGCAAATTTAAACCTACTGAAAAACAACCTGATTTGGTTATCTAAAAATGTAGAACAGCCTATTCCACTCCAATTGGATACGTATCGGCAAAAGCAAAAGCAAATGCAAACTACCAATAGTCAAAATAGTACTTTGCTGGTTAGCCCCACAGAGATGGAAATCAATTATCTGTCTATTGAAAAGGATAAGTTTCTGAATCATCCTGATAAATCAAAAGCTGATTTCTATACTTACTGGATAAAATCACTTCGTAATCAAATGCCTATTTACGAGGGCGTTCGCGTGGTTGAGCAATTAGCATCCGTTCAAAAAACTGGCTTTGTAAAAAAGTAATCGCTCGACCGAAATTTTTCTTACCCATGGCCAATCTAGCTGAACAGCCGGCAAAACTTCCTAAACAATGGTTTGCCATTTACACCAAACCTCGTTGGGAAAAGAAAATCGATGCGGTTCTTCTTCGAAAAGGAGTAAACAGCTGGTGCCCAATTCAAAAAACAGAAAGATTTTGGAGC
>CAIUKP010000203.1 GCA_903899675.1 uncultured Bacteroidota bacterium
AGAACCGGTGCCAATGCTGCCACTAAAATTCGTTTTTCTGATCCTGTAATGGTTGGTGGAAAATTACTGGATAGCGGTATGTATGTAATTTATTCGATTCCTGGAAAAGACTACTGGGAAATCATTTTCAACAAGGGATTAACCAATGGCGGACTGGATGGCTACAAAACCAGTGAAGATGTACTCCGTTTCAATGTAAAGCCTGTTAAATTGGCCAATTCAGTTGAAACATTTACCTTTCAATTTGCAGATGTAAAAGCAGAAAGTTGCGAATTGCACCTGATGTGGTCGAATGTAGCTGTACCTATCCCTATGAGTGTGAATGTAAAGGACAAAATCCGTGCGCAGGTAGAAAAAGCATTATCTGCTTCACCCGTTAACCCAGCCAGTTACTCTTCTGCCGCTACATTCTATTATGAGTGGGACAAAGATTTGAATAAGGCACTCAGCAATGCAAGCAAAGCAGTTGAAGCCAATCCAAAAGCATTCTGGTTATATCTCCAGCAAGCTCGTATTCAGAAAGATTTGGGTGACAAAGTATCTGCTAAAGCCAGCGCTCAAAAATGTGTTGAATTAGCTACGGAAGCTAAAAACAATGACTATGTTCGTATGGCTAACGATTTAATGAAAGGTTTATAATCTAATACAAATAGCAAAAAAAATGCCTTCCAAACGGAAGGCATTTTTTTTGTAATAGGGAGATTGATTATTTAACCTCTGCCATATCCGGAATCATTTCCACGCGATAGGCACCTGCATCTAATTTGGCTTTGGTTTCGCTGAAAGCCTGCAGAGTTTCTTCAATATCCTGATCGGTATGGCCTGCGGTTGGGATTAAGCGATAGATAATATGCCCTTTCGGAATAACGGGATATACCACAATGGAACAGAATATACGGTAATGCTCTCTCAAATCAGTTACCATAGCGGTAGCTTCTTCTACCCCACCCTTCATATATACAGGTGTTACCATAGTATTGGTATTACCGATATCAAATCCCCGCTCTTTTAATCCTTTTTGCAATTTCAACGCATTGCTCCACAATTTGTCTTTCAATTGAGGTTGGGTACGCAATAATTCTAAACGCTTTAGGTTACCCAGCACAATTGGCATAGGCAAACTCTTGGCAAAAATCTGCGAGCGGATATTGTAACGGATGAAATCGATAATATCCTTTTCTCCTGCCATAAAAGCTCCGATAGAAGCCATTGATTTGGCGAAAGTAGAAAAGTATAAATCAATACCATCTTGGCATCCCTGCTCCTCTCCTGCTCCGGCACCAGTTTTTCCCAAGGTACCAAAACCATGGGCGTCATCCACCAACAATCTAAACTGATATTTAGATTTAAGTTCTACAATTTCTATCAATTTACCTTGATCTCCGGCCATTCCGAAAACGCCTTCCGTAATCACCAAGATTCCTCCAGTTTTTTGTTTCTCAATTAATTGAGTGGCACGATCCATCTGCTTACAAAAATCTTCTAAATCGTTGTGTTTAAAAACATACCGATGACCAGGATGCAAACGCAAACCATCGATAATGCAGGCATGTGATTCGGCATCATAAACAATCACATCGTGCCGATTGCAGATAGCATCAATGGCACTCATAATTCCCTGATATCCATAATTCATCAGAATAGCATCCTCTTTGCCTTCGAATTCGGCCAATTCACTTTCCAATTGTTCGTGGTAATTACTATTTCCACTCATCATACGGGCACCCATAGGATAAGCCATCCCAAACTGGGCAGCCGCATCGGCATCTGTTTTGCGAACTTCGGGATGGTTCGCTAATCCGAGATAATTATTTAAACTCCAAACTACCATTTCTTTACCCCGAAACTTCATTCGGTTCGAAATTTCACCCTCTAGTTTAGGAAATGCAAAATATCCGTGTGCACGCTTCCGGTGCATTCCTAAAGGACCCGCATTTTTCAATAATTTTTCAAAAATATCTGCCATTGCTAAAAAGTTAATTCAAATATAATGAAGCAAATTTACGAAATTTTATCGCTTAACCTACTTTCCCATATTCTATTACTTAATCTAAGCGATTATGAGTCAAATTCTTGGCGTAAATTGCTTATTCACAATCTATATTAATTGTTTTATGAGAATCCCCTCCCTACTCTTTTCCCTTCTGCTTGCTGGTAATATGCTCGCACAAAAAGCCCCAGTAAACGCTGCTACTACACCCACTAAACCCCAGTTGGTGGTAGGAATTGTGATTGATCAGATGCGTTGGGATTACTTAACCCGTTATTATCCGCTTTTTCAGTCCAATGGAGGATTTAAGCGATTGATGGGAGACGGATTTTCCTGTGAAAATACCCAGATACCCTATACCCCTACCGTTACGGCCTGTGGACATACCTGCATTTATACCGGCAGCGTTCCCTCCCTTCATGGAATTGTTGGAAACAACTGGTGGGAAAACCGCAGCAATAAGGGAATGTATTGCAGTGAAGATAAATCTGTAAAAGGGGTTGGCGGCAAAACCGAAGAGGATGGCCAGATGAGTCCTAAAAACATGCTCACCACCACAATCGGCGATGAGCTTCGATTATCTAATCAATTTGCCAGTAAGGTGGTGGGCATTGCTATTAAAGACCGCGGTGCCATTTTACCGGCTGGGCATTCGGCCAATGCAGCGTATTGGTATGAGGGCAAATCGGGCAATTTTATTTCAAGCACTTATTATATGAATGAACTTCCTGCATGGGCACAGTCATTCAATCAACGCAAATTACCCGATTCTCTTTATCAGATAGGCTGGAAAACAGTACTTCCTGCCGAAACCTATCTTTCTTATGCTACCGCAGATGAGAAAGTATATGAAAGCAAACCCTTCGGAAAAGATGCCAACGGATTCCCCTACGATATGAGTAAGTATATTGGGAAAGATTTTAGCAAAATATCCACTACCCCCATGGGTAATACCCTTACCGCAGAAATGGCAAAAGCAGCCATTATTGGCGAAAAATTGGGTAAAGGAAATGTAACCGATTTTATTGCCATCAGCTTTTCTTCTCCCGATTATATTGGACATTCATTTGGCCCTAATTCTTGGGAAAATGCCGATGATTATGTTCGCTTAGATCAGGAACTGGGTAAACTACTGCAATTTTTAGATGTGCAAATTGGCAAGAATGCCTATACCGTATTTCTTTCCGCCGACCATGCCGTTGCCCATGTTCCCGGATTTATGAAAGAAAATAAACTACCCGGTGGTTTACTCGAAGATGCCGGCATGATGAAAGAAATGAACCTCCAAATCAAGCAAAAATTTGGCGTAGAAAATGCAATTGCCAGCATCATGAATGAGCAGGTGTATTTGAGCAGAAAAAGAATGGATACTGCTAAAGCTGATATGGTAGAAATTAAAATTTTTGTAGTAAATTTTTTAATGAAAAATGAAAATATCACCCATGCATTTGCCACCGATGATATTTTATTAACTCCCCTACCTCAAAAATTCCGTGAAATGATGGCCAATGGATTTTTTCCTGCACGCAGCGGTGATGTTCAGTATATCACCAAATCGGGCTACTTCAGTGGCAGCGGAACTGGTACTACCCATGGGTCGCCTTTTCTGTACGATACACATATTCCTCTTTTATGGTATGGCTGGGGCATTAAAAAAGGCAAGACCAACCGCGAAACCCATATGACGGATATTGCGCCTACCCTTGCAGCTTTATTGCATATTCAAGCTCCAAGTGGGTCTGTTGGACAAGTAATTGAAGAAGTGCTGAAGTAAGCAGAAATTCTGAAAAACCTATAGCATAAAAAAAGGTTGACTAAATTTAGTCAACCTTTTTATTAGGGTAAAACCAGCGAATTACTTAGCCAGCTTTGTTTTTAAGTTTTGATCTAGCGCATCTAGAAACTCTTCCGTATACAGATAATGTTCGCCATGGTTCACTTTGTTTCCATGGATACAAACGGCCAAATCTTTCGTCATTTTACCACTTTCTACGGTTTCAATACAAACTGCTTCCAACGCTTGACAGAAATTAATCAGTTCGGCATTGTTATCTAATTTGCCACGGAACTCCAATCCTCTGGTCCATGCGAAAATAGAGGCAATTGGGTTGGTAGAAGTAGGTTTCCCTTTTTGGTGGTCGCGGTAATGGCGAGTAACAGTGCCATGTGCAGCTTCCGCTTCCATAATTTTTCCATCTGGGGTAATCAGGGTGGAAGTCATCAAGCCCAGTGAACCAAATCCCTGTGCAACAGTATCACTTTGCACATCGCCATCATAGTTTTTACAGGCCCATACAAAATTTCCATTCCATTTTAAGGCGCTGGCAACCATGTCATCAATTAAGCGATGCTCATACGTGATACCGGCAGCTTCATAAGCTGCTTTAAATTCTTGTTGATAGATTTCTTCAAAAATATCTTTAAAGCGACCATCGTATTTTTTTAGGATGGTATTTTTGGTAGACAAATACAGTGGCCATTTTTTTGCAAGGGCAGTATTAAAGCAACTTCTTGCAAAACCGCGGATACTTTCATCGGTATTGTACATGGCTAAAGCCACGCCATCTCCTTTAAAATTGAAAACTTCATGCTCAATCACACTGCCATCTTCTCCTTCAAACTTGATGGTGAGCTTTCCTTTTCCTTTGGTAAGAAAATCGGTTGCTCGGTATTGATCACCAAAAGCATGGCGACCGATACAGATGGGGGCCGTCCAGTTAGGAACTAAGCGGGGAACATTGACACAAACGATGGGTTCACGGAATACGGTGCCATCAAGAATATTCCGAATGGTTCCATTAGGGCTCTTCCACATTTGCTTCAGCTTAAATTCCTCCACGCGCTGTTCATCGGGCGTTATAGTGGCACATTTGATACCTACTCCGTATTGTCTAATAGCATTAGCGGCATCTATGGTAACCTGGTCGTTGGTTTCGTCGCGGTATTCCATTCCAAGGTCGTAATATTTAATATCGAGTTCGAGATAGGGAAGAATCAATTTGTCTTTAATGAATTTCCAGATAATTCGGGTCATTTCATCCCCATCCAGTTCAACCACAGGGTTGGCAACTTTAATTTTAGCTTGCATGTATGATACTTTTATTAAATAAATAAATTAGGGCGAAGATAATCAAATTCAGGGGTTTATCGAACGTTTACCACTAAAACAGGAATGGATAAAGCATGTCGAACCCCTTCGATGGTTTCACCAAAAAGATAGTCTTTCAATCCACTATGCCTATGGGCGCCCATTACCAACATATCTGCCTTAGATTCTTGCGTAATCCGTACAATTTCCCTAACCCGGCTCCGATAGCCCAATTGGATAGTTACCGAAAGACCCAATGCAATCAATTGCTCCTGGTATTGTTCTAACCGAAGCCGATCCATACGGGTTTCTTCATCGTCGCTGGCATCTCCCAGATAACCGGCAGAAGCACTTTCCACCACATGTATCAAAACCAATTTGGTTGTATCATTTCTTCTGGCAACGGCATTTTCTATCAATAATTTATCAGCCACGGTAAAATCCAGTGCTATGGCAATACAATTGTGCTGAACAGGGTCTAATTGTATGATGGGAAGTGGTTCTCCATGTAAGGAAGCTTTTTTACGAGCATTTCTTTTTTTGAACAATGGCAAGAAAGTCATTACCAGAAATAACCAGCCCAGCCATACTATTGGAATGATCATGGCTGATTTAAAAAGAATGGATACATCCGATCGATAAAAAACCGTCAACTCTTGTATTACCAGTCTACCATTGAGGGCAACCAAAATGCCAGCCACTATCCAGGAAAGTATTTTAATAGGTGTTGATATGGCAAATTCACCCATAGTGATTTTATCACTCACAAAATGGATTAATGGGATAACCGCAAAGCCTAATTGAAGACTCAACACAATCTGACTGCCCACCAGCAACGCATCTACTTTACTTTCTCCATAAATAAAAATCACCAACATGGCTGGTACAATGGCAATCAGCCGGGTAATTAATCTGCGTAACCATGGGTTAATGCGCAGGTGAAGATACCCTTCCATTACAATTTGCCCAGCCATGGTTCCGGTAAGGGTAGAGCTTTGTCCGGCAGCAATCAACGCAACCGCAAACAGAATGGGTGCCCATTTATTTCCCAGCAGGGGTTGAAGTAATCGGTGCGCTTCCTGAATTTCAGCTACCTGCGTATTTCCTGTGGAGAAAAAAACCGTTGCTGCCAGAATCAGAATAGCGGCATTCACCAAAAAAGCAGCATTGAGGGCAATGGTACTATCAATAAAATTATAGCGAATGGCTTTTCGGATTCCTTCTCTGCTTGAGCTGATTTTACGGGTTTGCACCAGTGCTGAATGCAGGTACAAATTATGTGGCATCACTGTAGCCCCAATAATGCCAATGGCGATGTACAAAGATTCGTTGTTCAGGGGTTGTGGAATTAATCCGGTTACTACTAACCCCAATTGCGGTTTTGCCATTACAATCTGCAATAAAAAGCATAGTCCAATGATGGCAACCAGCGCAATAATAAAAGCTTCCATTTTTCGAATACCAAATCTTTGCAGCAGTAAAAAAAGGAAAGTATCTAGTACAGTAATTACGGTTCCCATTAAAAGCGGCAAGCCGGTTAACAGGTGAATGCCGATGGCCATGCCCAACACTTCAGCTAAATCACAGGCGGCAATGGCAATTTCTGAAAGGAGGTATAAACTAAAATTAATGAGCGGCGGATAGGTTTCCCGATTGGCCTGTGCCAGATCACGACGGGTTACAATGCCTAATCGAGCACTTAAACTTTGCAGTAGTAAAGCCATGAGGTTACTCATTAGCAGCACCCAAATCAGTTGGTAGCCAAAGCGGGCACCCCCTTGTAAATCTGTTGCCCAGTTACCGGGGTCCATATACCCAACACTTACCAGATAGGCCGGACCGATATAGGCCAATACCCGTTTCCATCCCTTTCTTGGAAGAGTGGTATCAACTGTTTCATGTACTTCGCTGAGCGAATGGTGAGACGAAGTAGGGTTAATCATGTTCAATTAGTTTTACCAATAAAGTTTTTGCCAAATGTTGGCTTATGGTAACAGGTTTTTGATTGGCTACGGAAATTTCTATAGAACCATCGAAATTAAAAGATCGCAGTATACATAAACGGGTACCCAATTGAATTTGATGATGTGCTAACATTTCCAATAAAGCCGGTGACTCATCCCCTACTGCAGTAATTTCAAGCAATTTTTGATGGGGTTGGTCTAATAAAGGTAAACGCTGTTGGTAAGCCAGTTTCCCTTGCTTATCGGGAATAGGATCTCCATGTGGATCGAAACGGGGATACCCGAGAAAGCGATCGAGTTGTTCAATTAATTTAGTACTGCTCACGTGTTCCAGTTGCTCGGCTACTTCATGCACTTCATCCCAACCAAATTCGAGGGTGTTTACCAAAAAATACTCCCAAAGTCGGTGTTTACGAATGATTTGTAAAGCCAGCCGCTTACCTGCCGCATTCAAACGTACACCCTTATAGCGTTCGTAATGTACTAGTTTTTTACTCGTTAATTTCTTAACCATATCCGTTACTGAGGCAGGCTGGGTTTGCAAGGCTTCGGCTAGATGGTTGGTAGCAACCAGTGCAGATTGTTGCTGCAAGTGATATACAGATTTGATATAATTTTCTTCGGCAATAGTATATTGC
>CAIUKP010000204.1 GCA_903899675.1 uncultured Bacteroidota bacterium
CATTACCTGATCTAACATTCCACTCTTATGGGGTGGTAAAGCTATTCGACAAATTCTCAGATTTCCTTTTTCTTCAAAAGATGGAGCAGTTTTTTCAAAAGTGCTATATCGATTGGGTAGAGTTGTATATACATCAACAATAATATCCTTCTCACTAGCCTGTTTTGCCAATTCCAAAGCCAAAGGACTATTTCTAAATGAACCTGCACACAAATCAGGTTCGAAGTAAAATGTTAAATAAACTATCCTTTTCACAAATTCCAACTTATAGTAACTCTGCTTGAAAATGGTGTACTTCCTCCAATAACCAAGCAATAATTTTTTTTGTTTGAACCAAATCTATCATGGTAAGAAGTAGATACTACCTGACAGTTTTGATTTGAAGTAATGGTAGCCAAATTACCTGTTGATGTACTTAATGAAATACAATTATCATTATTTTCAACTAACACTTCAGGATGGAAATAAAGTCGCAATTTTACCAAATTTTTGTTCCCTGAAACTTCATCAAATATTTCTACAGAATCATTATTTACTTGCCATTTTCTTCTATGTTTTGGACTACCCGCTAAACGAGAGTACCCATCATGAAAAGCAGAAAATTCTAAAACTTGGTTATCCTCAAAAATTCTTATTTCACTTACAGATGCTCTGCGACCAACCCTAAAACCTGACCACACTTCTGAGGAGCTTTGATTATCTACCTCAATAGTAGAATGTGCTGATGTACTCCTCTGTCTTAAACGCTCACTTGACATCCCATATTCACTGGTTCCAGAATTTACAATTATACGATGCCCTTTTATAGCTAATTCAAAAGAGAGAGCATCTGCATGCCCATGCCCTGGTAAGTAGTCTGGACCAATCTGGCCAATATCGGCAATCAAGTGAATATTTCTATCCTTGAAAACAGCAAATCCGCTTTCAGCAAAATGAATAAATTTGGATTCTGAATCCAAATTTATTGCTATCCCTATACTTTTACCCAAATCCTCTAACTCTTTGAAGCTTGGCGCAATGCCATTGGCACAATCGTTAAAATGAGATAACTCATCATTCGCATATTTCATACATGAAAGCCAATTCATACCTTGCCTGTACTTTTCTATTATCTGATTACTAGGATAACTCGCTGGTAACGCTGAATAGAGTTGATAAAGATCTAATAGATCCTCCATAGCTAGTGCATGGTACATTGGACTCAATTCAAAATGAGCCCCATCATCCAGAAACTGCTCATCTAATTCGTTAGTTAAAATACCTAAGGCCTTTCTATAGATATTTGAATGATTGTCGAGACCAAAAAATGCACATGCAAAGAGCATTGCTTTTGCATTTACAAACAGATGATTTCCTAAAAGATGGTATTCTGGTCTGGAAGCCAACCATCTTACCTGATTCCACAAACTTAGTTTTGAATCATCTGTTAATCCCTTAGTTTTCAAATGCCATTTTATCCAATTAATTATTCTGAGTGAGGTTGGATAAGGTTCCCAACCAGTCCCTTTTCCAAAAGCATTTTCCCTTATCCAATTATGTATGACTGTTTTCTGTTTTTCAAAACTATCTTTAGTGTCATTATTTTGTCTTAAAAAATCAAAATAATGCAAATTGTACCTCCATAATTTAGTTAAAGAAGAATTGTCCCAACCAAGTACAGACAATTGATGTGTCTCGTTTAAAAATGAAAAATTATCGTAATCAGAAGTTAACCTGATTTTTGAGATAAACTTGAAATCTATTTCTTTCACATCAGGATATGAAGTAGATGCAGAAATAAATCGAGGTATAAAATTGACTATTCTCCAAACGATTTGCTTGGGTTTAAGGTACTTAATTGTGTGATAAAGTCGAATCGCTTTAGCTAGCAAAGGATAAACTATTTAATATTGCAACTATCCTTTTAGCAGTATTACCATCCCATAACGCTGGGATTGATCCAATTTTCCAATTTCCAGAAAACAATTTTTCCATTGCTGGCTTTATCGCACTCGGATCAGTACCAATAAGTTCATTTGTTCCAATAGTAACTGTCTCAGGTCTTTCAGTGTTTTCACGAAGCGTCATACATGGAACTCCCATTACCGTTGTTTCTTCAGTTATACCACCTGAATCCGTAATTACACCAAAAGCATTTTCAACTAAAAAGTTGAATTCAAGATATCCTAATGGATCAACCATATGAAGACGGTCATGACTAATTCCGATATTCTCCAAAATTTTTGCTGTTCTTGGATGTACTGGAAAAATTAAAGGGAAGTCTTTAGAGTGATTGATAATTTCGTTTATAAGCGACTTTAAATTACTTTCTTCATCAACATTTGCAGGGCGATGCAATGTCATCACTAAATACCTTTTTGGAGAAAGTTTAAGTTTATCCCAAATAATTGGCTTTATAAACCGATGCCTATGTTTAAGTAGAGTATCAATCATAGTATTTCCAACCCAATATATTCTGCTATCCTCCACACCAGAATTTTTTAAATTCAGACCAGCTTCAACGGTTGTGGTGAAAAAATAATTTGTTATAGCATCTGTGACCCTTCTATTTATTTCTTCTGGCATTGTCCAATCTCCTGAGCGTATTCCTGCCTCTACATGTGCGACAGGTATATGTAATTTTTGTGCAACTATTGAACATGCCATTGTAGATGTAACATCACCAACTACAAGGCAAAGGTCTGTACGTGAGGATGACAATATTTTTTCATATCCTACCATGATTGCGGCAGTTTGCTCAGCTTGTGTTCCTCCACCTGCACCAAGATTAACATCAGGTTGAGGAATACCTAACTGTTCAAAGAAACTATCACTCATATTCTTATCATAATGCTGTCCGGTATGAATCAAACGAAAATCAATATCATCGCCATTTCTTTTAGCATCATTTATTGCATCAATAATGGGTGCTATTTTCATGAAGTTAGGTCTAGCACCTGCAATTAAATCTATTTTCAATTTTATAATTTTTAATTGATTAATCAATATTTATCCACGCACCACTTTGCAAACTCTGAATGGCCGCAATACTTGCTTTAGTAGTGTTTACAATTTCCTGAAAGGGAATAATTTGATCGCCACCATTTATGATTGAATCAATTAAAA
>CAIUKP010000205.1 GCA_903899675.1 uncultured Bacteroidota bacterium
GTTGCGTCCGAGCGCCAGTTCACCCTCTTTGGTTGCATATCCTTCTGTTAAGAAATCGCCTTTCTTCACTTTCTGACCCTTTCTAACTGCTGGGCGCAGATTGATACAAGTAGCTTGGTTGGTTTTGATGAATTTGGTTAATTTATAAATCTGCAAATCATCATTAAAACTTACCAGCCTGTCCAGATCATTTCTGTCGTAGCGAACATGAATTTCATTGGCATCCACAAATTCTACTACGCCATTTCCTTCCGAATGCATTTGAATACGAGCATCACGTGCAGCTTTTCCTTCTAATCCGGTACCTACAATAGGTGCTTCGGGACGTAAAAGGGGTACGGCCTGGCGTTGCATGTTCGATCCCATCAGGGCACGGTTGGCATCATCGTGCTCAAGGAACGGAATCAGGGAAGCACTCAAACCAACAATCTGGTTGGGGGCTACGTCCATATATTCCACTTCTTCTTTATCGAGTATAGGGAAGTCACCCGTTTGGCGGGAAACTACTTTATCTTCTGCAAACTCACCTTTTTCGGTAAGGGGCGAATTACTTTGGGCGATTTTGGCGGAATCTTCTTCTTCTGCACTCAGGAAAGTAAGTTCTTTCATGTTTACTTTTCCACTCACTACCTTGCGATAAGGGGTTTCAATAAAGCCCATATCATTAATAGCAGCATGCACACAAAGGGTAGAAATCAATCCGATGTTGGGTCCTTCCGGAGTTTCGATGGTACACAATCTTCCATAGTGAGAATAGTGTACGTCTCTTACTTCAAATCCGGCACGCTCTCTACTCAAACCTCCTGGCCCCAGTGCAGAAATTCTGCGCTTATGGGTAATCTCACTCAATGGATTGGTTTGATCGAGGAACTGCGAAAGTTGTGAGGTTCCGAAGAATGAGTTGATAACAGAAGATAAGGTACGGGCATTGATTAAATCAACAGGCGTAAACACTTCATTATCGCGTACATTCATTCGCTCGCGGATGGTACGTGCCATACGGGCCAATCCCACTCCAAACTGAGCATATAACTGCTCACCCACGGTACGAACCCGGCGATTGCTCAGGTGATCGATATCGTCTATTTCAGCTTTCGCATTGGTTAACCGAACCAGGTACTTGATAATCTCAATGATATCCTGTTTGGTTAATACTTTTTTCTGTAAAGGATACTCTAGTCCAAGCTTACGATTGATTTTGTAACGACCCACTTCTCCTAAATCGTACCGCTTATCACTGAAGAATAATTTATCAATGATACCACGAGCCGTTTCGTTATCGGGCGCATCGGCACCTCTTAACTGGCGGTAAATATGCTGCACAGCTTCCAGTTCGCTATTGGATGTATCCTTATTCAGGGTATTATAGATGATGGCATAATCTCCACCCACATCTTCCTTCTGAACGAATACACTTTTTACTTCCATTTCTATGATGGTAGCTACGGCTTCTTCATCCAACACCGTATCTCTTTCCATCACAATGTCATTTCTTTCGATACTTACAACCTCGCCTGTATCTTCATCCACAAAATCTTCTACCCAAGTTCTAAGAACGCGGGCAGCCAGTTTTTTGCCGATTTGGGCAGCCAGTGATTTTTTATCAGCTTTTACCTCAGTAGCCATTCCGAATAATTCCAGAATGTCTTTATCGGTTTCAAATCCAATGGCACGCAACAAAGTAGTAACCGGAAACTTCTTTTTCCGGTCGATATAAGCATACATTACATTGTTGATGTCGGTAGCAAACTCCATCCAGGCTCCTTTAAATGGAATAACCCGGGCAGAATATATCTTGGTTCCATTGGGGTGGGTGCTCTGACCAAAAAATACCCCTGGAGAACGATGTAATTGAGAAACAACTACGCGCTCGGCACCATTAATTACAAAAGTACCGCGAGGCGTCATGTAAGGAATATTCCCTAAAAACACATCCTGCACAATGGTTTGAAAATCCACATGCTCCTCATCATTACAGCTAAGGCGCAATTTGGCTTTCAATGGCACGGCGTAGGTAAGCCCTCTTTCCATACACTCTTCAATCGTGTAACGGGGCGGATCAATAAAGTAATCCAGAAACTCCAGCATGAAAATGTTACGGGTATCCGTGATAGGAAAATTTTCCTTAAACACCCGGAACAAACCTTCCACATTCCGTTTGTCGGGCGTGGTTTCTAACTGAAAAAATTCTCTGAAAGATTCTAACTGAATGTCGAGCAGGTCCGGCGCTTCTGCTAAATTTTTTGTTTTTCCGAAGCCGACCCTGTTGTGCAATGTAGTAGTAGACATATATGCGTAAAAGCGGTTTTCGTAAGTAAAATTTTGGGAAGAAGAATGACCTTCTAATAGTACTGTTAATCAAACACTTGTGTTACTACAACGCAGGGTTGCCATGTCCGATAGCCAGTTAGCCCAAAATAAAGGATTGCAAAGGTAAGCAATCAGCGGCAACCCGAAAAACAAATTTTAGACCAAACTCCCTTTTTGTGGAAAAAATCTGCCAAAAAAATCTCAGCACTCCAGCAACCGACTTCCTGACAGAAAAATACCAGTAGTCCGCCTGCGTCGAAAACTACTGGTAGTAAAATACTCTATATACATTGATTATCAAGGTATTTGATTTCCCCTAGTAATTGGGAGAATCCAAATAATCCCTAGATTTTACCAAATACGCGCCCGATTTTCGGGTTTACGGTACATTTTATGCTTTTCCGTTACCCCAAAATGAGTATAAAAAGGGTCGAAATTGCTCAACGGTCCCAAAACTCGGAATTCTTCAGGTGAATGGGGATCTACTGAAATACCAGTTCGTACATTTTCCGGGCGGTTTTTTATGCGCCAAGCCTGCGCAAAACCCAGAAAAAATCGCTGTTGCGGAGTAAAACCATCTAATTTTTCCGCACTTTTTGCCTGTGTAGTTAATTGAAAAGCATCCCAGGCAATTGCCAATCCACCAATATCCGCCAGATTCTCACCCAAGGTAAGTTGTCCGTTCACCGATAAACTATCCAATACTTTATAGCCATTGTACTGCTGAACTACGCCATTGGCCTTTTGGGTAAATTTAGCCCCATCTGTGGGTTGCCACCAGTCTTTCAGGTTACCGCTGGCATCGTACTGCCTTCCCTGATCGTCAAATCCATGCGTCATTTCGTGCCCGATTACCAAACCAATTGCCCCATAATTGATGGCGTCATCCGCATTGGCATTAAAGAAGGGCGATTGCAGTATGCCCGCAGGAAATACGATTTCATTGAATACCGGATTATAATAGGCATTTACGGTTGGCGCCGTCATCCCCCATTCCTTTTTATCTACCGGCTTGCCAATCTTTTTGAGATTCTCTGCCAAATCGTGCTGCTGAATGCTTTGAATATTTTCAAAATAAGTACTTCTATTAATAGTTACATCCTCATAACTTTTCCAGGTATCGGGGTAACCAATCTTTTTGATAAAGGCACTTAACTTTTTCTGTGCCTGCGCCTTGGTGGTATCCGACATCCAGTCTAAACCCGCAATTCTTTTTTGAAAAGCGATTTGCAAATTATTTACCAGTTCATCCATTCTTTTTTTGGCAGCCGGTGGAAAATATTTTTCAACATACAATTGCCCCAATAAATCTTTCAACCCTTCATCAGAATTTTGTACCATGGTTTTCCAACGAGGGGGTTGTACCGTTAAACCAGAGAATACCTTTCTAAAGTCGAATCGGGTATCTCTAAATTGTTTACTCAGGTACCGTGCATTCGTAGAAATATAATCGTAAGCAGCTTTTTGCTTCCACACTTCTATCGGCTCTGATGCGAGTAATTTACCAAGGGCTGCATAATAAGCAGGCTGCGACACATTTACACTATCCGTTTGTATCCCTAGTTTTGAAAATAACTCCGGCCAATTTAACTGAGGAGCTTGTTGTTGCAACTGGGCAACCGACAGCTTATGGTAGTTTTTAATGGGGTCGCGTAACTCAACCGGTGTAAGGTGTGATACTGCTATTTTAGTTTCCAAAGCCAATACCGCTGCTGCCTGCTTTTGTGCCAGTGCTGGATCTGTTCCCGTTAATGTAAAATAAGTTTCAATATTTTTTACAAAAGCCTTGCGAATACTTACAGAAATAGAATCTGTTTTAGTGTAATAGCTTTTCTCGGGCAGACTTAATCCTGCCTGCACTAATACCAGAATATTTTTAATGCTGTTCTTTTCATCAGCGGAAACATAATACCCGATCGGAGAAAAATCGTTGGCCATTTTCATTTCATCACCCATCAATTGAAGCAACTGCTGATAGTTTGTAACGGCAGCAATTTTAGCGAGTACGCTTTTCAAGGGTTCACTTCCTCTTTTTTCAATGGTTACTGTATCCATTCCACTGGCATAATAATCACCCACTTTTTGTGCTGCAGTTCCTTTAGTGTGATTTGTATTGGCAGCCAATTCATCTAAAATGATGCGCAGATTTTTCAGGTTATTATCATACAAACTATAAAAGCTACCCCAGCCCGACTGATCATCTGGGATTTTGGTAGTAGCCAGCCATTTACCATTGGCATAGGTAAAGAAATTGTCGCCCGGCTGAACCGAAGTATCCATTCCGGCTACATCAAAAGCAGCTGCTTTGGGTTGAGCAGTATTATTACAAGAACTGAGCCCAACCGCTGCACATAGAATAAGCAAAAGGGAATATTGTTTCATACTTTTTTTTCTTAAAAATAATTAACCCTTCGGGGAATCCAATAACTATTTGGATAAGCGGTAGGCTACTTGGCTGAATACAACCCCGTAAAAACAAAAAAGCCGACCTCTCAGGAGGTCGGCTTATAAAATTCAAAGAAGAATAATTACTTGATTTCCACTTCTGCACCGGCTTCTTTCAGCTTATTAGCCACTTCTTCGGCTTCTGCTTTAGAAACACCTTCTTTAACTGGCTTAGGTGCACCGTCTACCAGGTCTTTGGCTTCTTTCAGTCCTAAACCGGTTAATTCTTTAACGATTTTCACCACAGTCAATTTGCTGGCACCTCCGCTAACGAGGATTACATCAAAGGCTGTTTTTTCTTCAACAGCAGCTGCTCCGCCACCGTCTCCGCTAGACATTACTACTGCAGCAGCAGCGGGTTCGATACCGTAATCTGCTTTCAGTACATCTGCTAATTCTTGAACTTCTTTAACTGTTAAGCCTACTAATTGTTCGGCTAATGCTTTTACGTCTGCCATAGTTTGTAAATTTTTTCCGTCTTCATATCACCTGGGTGATCCGACGGAGGGTTTAAAAAAATTTGCCGTTGGGCGTTTATTTGAATAAAAAATTCCGTTGTTATTAGGCTTCTGCCGGTGTGGCTTCGGCTTGTTTTTCGTGGTGGTGCAATAGGGCTGCCAATACGCGTTTGGCAGGTGATTGCAACAATCCAAGTACTTCTCCGATTAACTCGTTCTTCGACTTAATCTTAGTAAGGGCTACCAGTGACTCGTCGCCGGTAAATACATCTCCATTAATGAAAGCTGCCTTTAATTGCGGGCGATCGGTATTGGCGGATTTACGGAAAGCGCTGAGTATTACAGCGGGTTCTTTCGGATTGTCTGAGAACATGAGCGCAGTAACCTGGTGCAGGGAATCGAACACGCCAGCATACTTTTCAGCATCCAGTGATTCGAGGGCCTTGCGAATCAGGGTATTTTTAGCCACCTTCATTTCTACTTGCTTATTGAAGCAAGTTCTGCGGAGGTTGCTCACCTGCTCAACCGAAAGCGATTCGGTATCGGTAATATAGAAGTTATTGTACTGAGAGAATTTTTCTTTCAGTACGGCAATCACTTCATTTTTTTCTTGCTTTGTCATAACTAATTTTTTTTAGTACCCGGGTCATTTCAATACGCCAATGGCGCAAAGATCACAGGGATTAGTTGATTAATGATTTTGTGTCTAAGGCAATACCCGGACTCATCGTGCTGGCCATGCTAACCCCTTTCAGGTAAATACCCTTGGCGGCAGAAGGCTTCAGTTTGATAATTGCATTGATCAGTTCGGCACTGTTTTCGGCAATCTTATCTGAAGAGAAAGAAACTCTTCCGATAGAAGCGTGTACAATACCTGTTTTATCAACCTTAAACGCAATTTTACCACCCTTAACTTCATTTACGGCGGCAGCTACATCGTTGGTAACTGTTCCGGTTTTAGGGTTCGGCATTAAGTTACGAGGACCGAGCACTTTACCCAGTTTACCAATCTTAGGCATCACAGATGGGGTAGCGATAATTACATCTACTTCCACCCAGCCACCTTCAATTTTGGTGATAAACTCATCTAGGCCTACAAAGTCTGCACCGGCTTCTTTGGCTGCTGCTTCTTTATCTGGTGTGCAAAGAACGAGTACTTTTTTGGTTTTACCGGTACCATGTGGCAGGGATACAGTACCCCGAACCTGCTGATCGGCCTTTTTGGGATCAACGCCCAAACGGATATGAAGATCCACAGAACTGTCGAACTTCGTACAATTGATTTCTTTAACTAACGTGGAAGCATCCTTAAGGGAATACATTTTATTTTTATCCACCTTAGTAACTGCTACTTTTCTTTTTTTAGTAAGTGCCATTTTCTAATGTTTGTAATTGCCAATGCAATTGGTGAATAATAATTAATTTTCCCAAGGGGCTTTTCCATCCACTGTAATTCCCATACTGCGGGCAGTACCTGCTACCATGCTCATGGCGCTGTTTACAGTAAATGCATTTAAATCAGACATCTTGTCTTTGGCAATCGCCTCAATCTGATCCCAGGTAACCTTGCCTACTTTCTGGCGATTACTTTCTTTCGATCCGGACTGAATTTTGGCTGCTTCCATTAACTGAACAGCAGCGGGAGCTGTTTTGATTACAAATTCGAAAGACTTGTCGGTGTAAACAGTGATAAGCACGGGAACTACTTTTCCCATTTTATCCTGCGTTCTGGCATTGAATTGCTTGCAGAACTCCATAATGTTAACACCCTTTGAACCGAGTGCCGGGCCTACGGGAGGCGCAGGATTGGCTTGTCCGCCTTTCACTTGCAACTTCACGAAGCCAGAGATTTCTTTGGCCATTTTTTTTAGATTTAATTGGTTATAGCGTCCCGATTTTTATCGGGACTCCCAAATTCAATCATTCTCGTAAAAGAACTTTTGGGGCGGCGAAGGTAGGGATATTCTCTTTATTTTCCAATTATTTTGGCTTTTAAGCGCCCAAATCTGCCTTTTTGTGGCTGTACGCACAAAAAACCCGCCGAAATTCGGCGGCTCTTCAAATAAAATAGGCCCAGCTTAGCTGATTTTCCTTCCTCGAAAAGTCTTCCGACGTAGGAGGAGACTTTGCGCTTCGGAGTTTAAATCAACAAGTCTATAAAACATTTCCCTTCCTAGCTTACTCTTCCGGTATGCTCAACTGGAAAACTGTAATTGCGCGAAAGGAAATGACAGTTTACAACAAGCATTCCACCGCCGAGCCAAATAGTCCCCTACGCCAATAAGGCGTAAGACTATTCGGAGAAGTAATATGACTTTACCAGCAACTGAAATTGCACTACTTTATAAAAACCGATGGAAGATTGAGTTGTTTTTTAAATGGATTAAGCAACACCTAAAAATAAAATCATTCTGGGGTATTTCTGAAAACGCTGTTAGAACTCAAATCTATATCGCAATTATTACTTATATTTTGGTTGCGATAATAAAAGCAAAGTTAAAACTTAGGCAATTACCATATGAAATACTTCAAATTATGAGTGTATCTCTGTTGGATAAAACACATTTATCAAACCTTTTTGAAAACCCTATATACCAAGAAGTCAAAGAACAAAATCCTATCCAATTGAAAATCAACCTAATTTAACCGGACACTAATGATATTAGGATTTAAATTCAGGCGGTATTTTGTGTCTTTTTGCAACCTTATATTTATTCTAAAATTTTTATGTCCGCAATAATTCCTGACAGGTAAAACAATCTAGCCTCAGAAGAAAACCTTCCCCCGCTTTGGTCATAAATTAAGCCGGATCGTAAAGCATTAAGTGGCTCTTTCCAGATTATTTCGAGAAAGGGATAGGCTAAGTTGAAGTCTTCATTACTTGCCGGAAAATAAAAAGAGAACGCACTGGATCTTTCCTTTGATCTGTTATATGGAATAGGACTA
>CAIUKP010000206.1 GCA_903899675.1 uncultured Bacteroidota bacterium
ACAGAAAATCGTCCTATTGAAAAAATAATAAAACCTATCAAAGAGTTTCGTGAAGAAAAGAATAATGTTGATGGAAACACCAACAACGTTTCTGTACCATCAAATGAAAACAACAACGGAAATACTGATGGAAATATCCAAACTTCTGAACCAACAGTTGAAGGAAACGGAAACTCAGAATCACCAGAATCAGAATCACGCGAACAAAGACCAGAACGTATTGAACGCAGAAATGAAAGATTTGAACGCAGAGAAAATTCAAATATATTAATAGCAGAATTAGAAGGAATTGTGAGCAGCGAAGGTGTGCTCGAATTGATACAAGACGGTTACGGATTTTTACGTTCATCGGATTATAATTATATGCCCTCACCCGATGATATTTATGTTTCGCCATCGCAAATAAAATTACTGGGATTAAAAACCGGAGATACCGTTCGCGGATCAATTCGTCCGCCAAAAGAAGGTGAAAAATATTTCGCATTGATAAAAGTTGAATCTATAAATGGTCGTCAACCGGCAGAAGTTAGAGATAGAGTTTCCTTTGAACACCTTACTCCTCTTTTCCCTGATCAGAAATTAAAGTTGGCAGATAAAAATGCAACTTTTTCTACACGTATCATTGATATGATCGCTCCAATTGGAAAAGGTCAGCGTGGATTAATTGTAGCTCAGCCAAAAACAGGAAAAACAATTTTATTAAAAGATATCGCAAATGCAATCGCAAGAAATCATCCGGAAGTTTATCTGATGATTTTATTGATTGACGAACGCCCGGAAGAAGTTACCGATATGCAACGAAGTGTGAAAGCTGAAGTTGTTGCTTCTACTTTTGATGAGCCTGCTGATAAACATGTGAAGCTTGCCAATATCGTTTTGGAAAAAGCAAAACGTATGGTTGAATGTGGACATGATGTGGTGATATTATTAGATTCAATTACACGTATGGCTCGAGCATTTAACACTGCTCAACCTGCATCAGGAAAAATCCTTTCGGGTGGTGTGGATGCAAATGCACTGCACAAACCAAAACGTTTTTTTGGTGCTGCTCGTAAAATTGAAAATGGTGGTTCACTTACCATTATTGCAACAGCATTAATCGATACCGGTTCGAAAATGGATGAGGTGATTTTTGAAGAATTTAAAGGAACAGGAAATATGGAATTGGCGCTTGACCGCAAATTGGCTAACCGCCGGATTTTCCCAGCCATGGATGCCATTGGCAGTTCTACCAGAAGAGAAGATTTATTGTTGGATAGAGAAACGCTGCAACGTATGTGGATATTGCGAAATCACTTGGCAGATATGAAACCAGAAGAATCAATGGAGTTGTTGATGCGTCACATGAAAGGCACAAAAAGCAACGAAGAATTTTTGGTGAGCATGAATAGTTAAACCGAAAAATTTTCTTTGAAATAAAATTTCAAAAATAGCTGCAAATTTTTGCGGCTATTTTTTTTCTTACTCTTTCACAAACTTCGCATTGCGCACATTGCCGTTGATGTCAGTGGCTTTGATAAAATAAATGCCGCTGGGATAGTCGTCAGTATCAAGTCGTAAGTCATAAGTAGAAAGCGGCGTAATGGCAGCTTTTATTTTTTGCCCTAATACATTGGCTACTTCTATTGAATTGACTAACGACTTACAACTTAAGACTAATGACTGATTTGTCGGATTGGGATAAACCACCAACTGCCCATTGTTGTTTGCTATTTGCTCTATTCCTAAACTGGTTACAGGAATACAACCAGAAGTATCGGCACAACCATTTACAATGGCTGCCAGTGCATAGCTGCCATTGGTTCGGGCATTGAAGGTATCGTGTATAGCACCTATTACAGGTTGCAAACTGGGGCAATATAACCATTGATAACTATCGGCATGAGAGCCTATCATAAATGCACCATTGGCACTAACCGATAAGTTGAAGTTTTTTACTGCCAAATGCAGGGTAATTAAGCTATCGCAGCCTAAATAGTTTTGGAGTAGGTGGGTATAAGTGCCAGC
>CAIUKP010000207.1 GCA_903899675.1 uncultured Bacteroidota bacterium
GACAAAAAAATACTCAACCAGTTGGGCATAGTTACGACCCGGCTACGCTTCCGATAAACTACTTACAACCGGTTGAAGAAATAGAATTATAATGATAAATTATTCTACTTTTATGGTGTACTAAAAATGGGGAGCCTACACATCCCTTATCTGCTTTTCTTATTGCTTTTAGGTATTGTGCTCTTATATCCATGTCCACAGAGAGACTAGCAGCTCCCCATGAAAAAGTAGGTAGCTGATAGATTTTTTCAATGATAATATCAGCTATCATTCGACTATGACGTCCATTTCCATTTGGGAAGCAATGTATGCTAACCAATCTGTGTTTGAATCGAATAGCAAATTCATCTGGTTCATATACATTATTTTCAAGCCAGTATGCTGCATCATCTATTAATGATTTTAATGCCACGGGTATTTCTGATTTGTCAACCCCAATATTTTTATTTGTTTTTCGGTATTCACCTGCCCATTTCCAGACACTGCTATACATTCTTATATGTAGTTGCTGTATGAAAGATTCAGATAAGATTTTATCCGTTTTGAATTTTCTTGTTAAAGTCCACTGTATAGCATCTTCAATATTCTGTTGTTCAAATTCATCCAATTCGCCTTTTGTAGAAATAGATTTAATTAAAAGACCTTCTTTCTCGTCTTCGTCAAGTGGGGTTTGGCCATCATTGTATGTTAAGTTTAGTCCCATAAAATTTTAGGTGTTTTGTTAATAATTTCTGTAGCTCTTTCCTTGATTGCTTTTTCAATACGTTCTTGTGAATTTGCTTGATCTTCTAATTTCATCGTATTGGAAGTTCGTTGTACAATTTTTATAGCCATTTCTAAAGCGCGCATTTCAATCATTTGATCCAAGCTACCAGCATCAGGTACAAACCCATAAACAAATTGCATGTCTATTGCTTTTGCAATTTCTTGCATTGACTTAATAGTGATAGCGCCTTCCTTTTCACGTTTCTCTATATCCATAACCCCTTGCTTGGTAATGGAGAGTTTTTTGCCTAATTGTTCCATAGACATACCAATGCCATTGCGTATTGCTTTTATCCATCCAATAGGTGGTACAATAACATGCTGCATACCAGCTAGTTGCAGTATTTTTTCATTTAGTTGTTGGAACTGAAGTTTATTATTTCTCATAAAGTAAAGTTTTAACTTGACTATTAATACACAAAAGTAAAGTTATTGCTTTACATAAACAAATAATTTGTAAAGCTATTACTTGACCGTATTCTGCTTTAGAATTATAGTTATGAGCTTGTTCAGTTTAGAGAATTCCCTTAAATCCCTCCCCGTATGGTTAGCATGTAGTACAATATAGGCTTCAAAGGTCACAATTTTGGATTCCCTTTTTATTTGTAAACAGTATGGTTATCAACCAAATGGACTGACCTTGTTCTGATTTATACAAAATTCGAAGATTCCGGTCGACAAAACGGGTTGGATTTTATCCGCCGAGGTGGCTGAACCTTAATTTAGAATTCAGGTAAATACTCCTCAATAAATCCTCAATGTATGAGCAATAGAAACGTTCCCCTCTTTCTTGCAGTGGCCACAGCCCTGTGTTTCGCATCCTGTAATTCAGGCTCCGGTAGCCGTTCAACGGCGGGCGCAACTGATTCCACCGCATCGGTATCCTCACTCACCACGGAGGAGGCTAGGGTAATAGCCAAAGAGGCCTTCATATATGGGTTCCCCCTCGTGGACAATTACAGGATACAGCATTCCTTTTTTGTGGCCAAGGACAACACAGAGTACAAGGCTCCTTATAATGTGCTGTATAATACCCAGCGAGTGGCTACGCCGGATGACAAGGCCATGCAGACCCCCAATTCAGATACCCCCTACGGCAACCTGGGACTGGATCTGCGTGCCGAGCCGATTGTGCTAACAGTGCCAGTAATTGAAAAGACCCGCTATTTCACCATTCAACTCATCGATGCCTACACGCACAATTTCGATTATATCGGCAGTCGTACCACTGGCAATAACGGAGGAAGTTTTATGATCGCGGGACCGGATTGGAAAGGGGAGACGCCCAAAGGCATCACAAAAGTATTCCGTTGCGAGACGCAATTCGCCTATGCCCTATATCGCACGCAACTGTTCAACCCCGCAGATCTTGAGAATGTAAAGAAGGTGCAGGCTGGATACAAAGTGCAGACACTTTCTGCATTCCTTGGACAACCTGCCCCTGCGTCCGCTACGGCTATAAACTTCATTAAACCCCTTGGTTCAGAAGAACAGAAATTTTCGCTTGAATTCTTCAACATCCTGAATTTCCAACTCCAGTTCTGCCCTACCCATCCTTCGGAGAAAGAACTGATGGATCGATTCGCCAAGCTCGGCATCAAGGCCGGGAATAAGATTGATACCGCATCCTGGACTCCTGAGATCAGGACCGCCGTACAACAGGGCATTGCTGATGCCTGGGCGGAATTCGCCATTACCAAAGGCAAGGTAGATCGTAAGGAGCTGACATCCGGTGAGGTGTTCGGAACACGTGAGTTCTTGAAGAACAACTATATGTATCGACTTGTTGCTGACCTGCTGGGCATATATGGCAATTCGCGGGAAGAAGCCCAGTACCCCATTTATTTTACGGATGAGCAAGGTAAGCCCCTAGATGCATCGGGGAATGGATATACGCTGCGTTTCGCCCCTGGAAAGCTTCCTCCGGTAAACGGATTCTGGTCCGCCACCATGTATGAATTGCCATCCATGTTGCTGACTCCGAACCCAATCAACCGCTACCTGATCAACTCACCAATGATTCCCCAGTTGAAAAAAGACGCGGATGGTGGCATCACCCTCTATATAAAGAACGCTTCCCCGGGAAAGGCAAAGGAGTCTAATTGGCTTCCTGCCCCCAAAGGTCCATTCTATGTAGTGCTCAGGGTGTATTGGCCCAAAGAGGAGATCCTGAACGGAAGCTGGAAGGTTCCGCCAATCACAAAGTCTAGGTAGAACATTACTACCCTTTTGTTCGGTGATCTTTGCTGGTTCAAGCCCGTGAGGATTCATTTGAAGATACAGTAGCTATAGTTACTGAAGTCTTTTTAAGATTATTCTATAGACTATAATAATCCCTATCAACCGGGAAGTTGCGGGTTCAAATTCTGGTCTCGTTACTCAAGGGGATAAATCAGGATATACCTAATTTGTCCCCTTTTTATTTTTCTTATAACTATTTACTATTCATTGGTTTAATGGTTAATTCAACGAAAATATAGGGGTTCTTTAATTTAATTGTAAATTTGCTTTTACAATGAACAAGATACAATACAATACAAAACAAGACCTAGTGAGCGCTATCTCTGAAAACAGAGATATGATTTAGACATTTGGGGTATTTTGTTTGGGTATTTTTGGATCCTTTTCAAAAGGAACTGCTGTTGAAACAA
>CAIUKP010000208.1 GCA_903899675.1 uncultured Bacteroidota bacterium
CTTCCTTTTCTACCTTAGTTATTTTTAAGCATGGATATTTCATTATACACTATCATTTTATTGTGTTCATTTGCTTTTCTTGCCGGATGGGTAGATGCAATTGCTGGAGGTGGTGGCTTAATTCAAACCCCAGCTAGTTTAATTATTTTACCGCAGTTTCCGGTGGCAGCTGTAATTGGAACTTTAAAAATACCTGCATTTACCGGTACATCTATGGCGGTTATTCAATATCTGAAGAAAGTACGCATTCATTGGAAAGATATGGGGTGGATGTGTGTTATTGCTTTTCTGAGTGCATTTGGCGGTTCTGAATTACTAAGTGTAGTAGGAAATAGATGGATGAAGCCCATTATTCTGGTTGTATTAATTGGTGTAGCTTTTTTTACTTATTCGCAAAAAAAATGGGGGCAGCAAACTAAAAACGACTCAGAAAATCAGCCCTCAAAACTTACCAAATTGCTGATTTGTTGCATTTTAGGATTTTATGATGGATTTATAGGCCCAGGAGCAGGCAGTTTTCTGGTTATGGCTTTTATAACTTTTCTTGGTATGGATTTTCTTAGGGCCGGTGCGCATGCTAAAGTGATTAATTTATGCACGAATCTTGGCTCTATTTTGTTGTTTGTATTAAAAGGATCGATACTTTGGTCGGTTGCAATACCCATGTCGGTTTCTAATGGCTTAGGTGGATTTTTGGGAGCAAAAATGGCATTGGCCAAAGGAAATCAATTTATCCGTAAACTTTTTTTATTCGTTATTTTACTCACCCTTATTCGGTTTGGGTATGATGTTTTTTCCCCATATTTTTCAATTCAAAAGTAACAAGTCATTCCTTTTTTGCTTTTTGAAAGTGAATCAAGGCGATTGGTTAACTTGCTGTATCATTTAGGTTATGAATTATTCTCAAACCCTTACTTATTTATACGAAAAATTACCCATGTTTAGTAGACTGGGTGCTGCAGCGTATAAACCAGACTTAGTAAATACGCTTGCATTGTGTGAGCGATTGGGTAATCCACAAGATGGGTTAAAAACCATCCATATTGCTGGAACCAATGGAAAAGGATCAGTTAGCCATATGCTCGCTGCAATTTTACAACAAGCCGGCTACAAAACCGGATTATATACATCCCCGCACCTCAAAGATTTTCGAGAGCGAATTCGTATTAACGGAATTCCTTGTTCAGAACAATTTGTAATTGATTTTACCCAAAAAATTAATCCCGCAATAGATGCTATTCAGCCCTCTTTTTTTGAAATAACGGTTGCCATGGCTTTCGACTACTTTCGGCAGGAGCAAGTAGATATTGCCATTATTGAAACTGGATTGGGTGGTCGATTGGATAGTACGAATGTGATTCATCCTATGGTTAGTGTGATCACCAGTATAGGCATGGACCACATGAACCTGCTAGGAGACACTTTAGAAGCTATTGCTGGTGAAAAAGCGGGAATTATTAAAAAAGAGGTACCCGTAGTTATTGGAAAGATGGATGCTTCGCTCTATCCATTATTTGAAAAAGTAGTTACGCAAGTATCTGCTAGCCATTCAAATTCGCTTTTTCATTTAGCTGTGCGAGAATGGGAAGTAGTTTCGATGCAGTTGGGGAATGAATTGAATATACAGGTAAGAGAAACAATTACGGGTAATTTGATTGCGTATTCATTGGATTTGCCCGGAATGTATCAGCAAAACAATCTCCTTTGTGTGCTAAGCACGATTCGAATATTACAACAAAAAGAATGGAATATTCAACCCGAGCAAATAAAGAAAGCATTGCAACAGGTTGTTAGAAATACCGGCTTACATGGCAGATGGGAAACCCTGCAGGAATCTCCTCGTGTAATTGCCGATGTAGCCCATAATGAAGATGGCATCCGGCAACTGGTTCAGCAGTTAAATTATATACAATTCCAGAAATTATATATAATTATCGGTATGGTAAAAGATAAAGACGTTAACCGGGCTGTATCTCAATTGCCAAAAACGGCAGCGTATATCTTTTCTCAAGCATCCATTCCAAGGGCAATGCCAGCAGACCAACTGCAACAAATTGCCCAAGGGTATCATTTATCCGGCGAGGTAATTCCTAATGTAAATGATGCCCTGGAATTTGCCTTGTCGAAGGCAACCAAGGATGATTTGATTTTGGTTTGCGGAAGTGTTTTTCTGGTAGGGGAATTAGATGCAATAAAAACCTCCCATCAATAATGCAATTTCCCCAATTTTTCTAGGGCTTTTACAATGGTATGCACGTGCATCGATTGTATAAATGCATTGTTTTTAAAAAGTTGCAGCAATTCATCCATTGAAACCAGTTGCACTTCAATGTCTTCACCAGGGTCTAGTGTTGGCTCCTGTATTTTCTCACCTCCGGTAGCTAAAAACATATACATCAGGTTGCTGTTGGTTGAAGGGTTGGATGAAGTTACTCCCAGCAACTCATAATGGTCAAATTGATAGCCCGTTTCTTCGAGTAATTCTCGAGCAATGGCCATTTCCTTGCTGGTATCGGCTTCATCAACACAGCCACCAGGTAATTCGAGCCCGGTATATTGTAGGGCATGGCGATACTGCCGCTCTAAAACAATCTCCTGATTTTTAGTAATTGCAAATGCATTCACCCAATCGGGAAACTCATAAACATAATAGGGAGACACAATATTTCCGTCCGGTTTTTCGCAGGTATCCACCCGAATATTCAGCCAGTTTTTTTGGTATAAGTAATGAGAATCCAGCTTCTTCCAAGTAAGGTCTCTTTCCATTACCAGTTTTTTCTTGTTCTCAATGCAGTGATATGTGCTACGTGGTGTTTACCATGCCATGCATACAAGCTGATTAAAAACCAAACACTCATATCTCTGCCGCTTACAGGGTGATGAATTGTTTTAGTAAGTTGCTCTGGGGTTAGTCCATTTAATAATGTGCTCCATCTTGTATGAAGTGCATGTAACAGGGTAACTGAAACATTCACAGGCACTTTTTGAACGTCGTCTAATAAACTCCAGGCATTTTCATCGTATGCTTTTAAGGTTGGATTTTCTTCTGTTAATGCCAATTTAATTCGGATAAAAGCATTCATATGACTATCCGCCACATGATGCACCAATTGGTTTACCGTCCAGCCACCTTCCCGATAAGGCGTTTGAATTTGTGCTTCATCTAAATTCAATAGCGCATTTTCTAAATTTTCGGGTAGTTGTTCAATCTCTAACTTACATTGTTCCAATGCTTGTTCGTCGAATGGTATTGGGGTAAATTTTCCAATGGGATACTTCAGTTCTTCTGTCATACTTGCTTATTTAATTTTCACGTAATACATGTCCGGTTAGTTGAATAAATACATCTTCTAAATTTGCTTTTTTAACTTCCCCCGGCTTTTCAAAGCCTGATTCAACTAATTCGTCAATCAATTTGCCCGGAGCATTTAATGCAATAATTTTACCCTGATCAATAATGGCAACACGGTCGCATAATACTTCTGCTTCATCCATATAGTGGGTAGTAATGATAACAGTAGTGCCCTGCTCACGAATTGTGCGTATCAGCTCCCATAAATTTCTACGTGCCTGTGGGTCTAAGCCGGTGGTAGGCTCATCTAGAAATATGATTTGTGGCTGGTTGATTAAGGTGGTGGCTATGGAAAAACGCTGTTTTTGTCCCCCACTCATTTCTTTATATTTTGCTTTGCTCTTGTCTCGCAGATTTACCTTATCCAGTAAATCCATTGGATCTACTGTTTGATTATACAATCCGGCAAACAGGTTAATCAGTTCAATCAGGTTTAGATTGGGATAAAATCCAGAGGTTTGCAGTTGAACGCCAATAATTTTTTTAATCTCATTGGGTTGGGTATCTAAATTAAAACCTTTTACAATTACTTCTCCAGAAGTTTTGGTTCGTAAAGTTTCAATGATTTCGAGGGTGGTGGATTTACCGGCTCCATTAGGGCCAAGCAGTCCAAATATTTCTCCTTCCATCACTTCAAAACTAATACCTCGAACTGCCTCAAAATCGTCGTACTTTTTATGCAGGTCTTTTACTCTTATGATTGGTTCATTCATGTTGATGAATAATAACAGGGATAAGAAAATTCTTAAAGTCAATATAAAGGTATAGAAACCATGCAAGAAAGGAAAGAGGAAATGGATAAAAGGAAAATACCTTAGAATACAACGTATTCCCCTTTGGGATTTATGCCAATAATGGGTATTTTCTTATTTTTTTCAAAGTAATCGTATACTTGCTGTAGGCGAGCCGAAAATCGATGATATTCAAAGTTATCACGGGTAGCTTTTGCCATATATTGTTCGCTTCGGGGGGTATGAAATCGAATGGGGAAAATATGAACGGGAATAAAATCTTGTCCCAAATCTCTCGCCTGTGCCGCCAACAAATAAACCTCCTCCATCGGTTGGTCTTTTATAGGTATGCAACCCGTGGTTACACAACTACCATGGATAAATATCCCACCCCCTGGCTTAACAGAATCACTCAGCAAGCCATCAGAAGCATTTGGATAATTAATACCTAAAGCCTTATGAAATTCACTATGAGGCCGAAATTCATTAATATAGTAAAAACCTTCAGGTACCTGGTAATCATTTTCAAATCGTTTTGGTCCTAAAGTTCCGGAAAGCGTACAAACCTTGTAGGTTTTAAATAATTGAAATGGTTCAGCGGGATTATTGCGAACCCATACTTCTAGTTGGCTATCGTATTTAAAACTACGGATATACAGTTGGCGGGCAGGCCAGGCAAGGTTTTTTTCAGCAAACTCTTTTTTTAGTACTTCTTCTTTGCCAACAGAGGGTAAAGCTCTTTTTTCTAGGTTACCCGAATAGTTAACAGCATAGGCTTGAGCCTGGGTGATATTGGAATTTAGAAGGAAACATATGACTGGCCAAATACGCTTCATCGATGCAAAATTACACATAC
>CAIUKP010000209.1 GCA_903899675.1 uncultured Bacteroidota bacterium
CCGAGGAAGTGAACTTTGTAATTGAACGCAGCGATAAATTTGCCGAGTTGTTTATTGGCTTCCTCAGCAGCATTACCGGTGCAGCAGGTGCCATTGGATTTATTACCCTAATTGGTGCCGCTATTGGTTTGATGAATATTATGTTGGTGGCAGTGAGCGAAAGAACCCGGGAAGTAGGATTGATTAAAGCAATTGGTGGCAAAAGCCGTAATATACGTCAGCAATTTTTATTCGAAAGCATCATCATCAGTTTACTGGGTGCTTTTTTTGGAATTATTTTAGGTATACTGGTGGGTAATCTTTTCTCGATGATTCTGAAAACTGGATTTGTAATTCCCTGGTTTTGGGTAATTATGGGCGTCGTGATTTGTACGTTAGTAGGATTAGTAGCCGGAATTTATCCTGCCATGAAGGCTGCGCGCCTAAACCCCATTGATGCCTTGCGTTTCGATTAAATACACTCCTTATTTTACAGGTGGATATTTCTTTAACTGATCATTGATATAGTAGGCTAGATCTTCCTCATTCGGATGCTTGCGCAGCCATTCCCAGGAAGGGCGGCTTTTGCCCATAAATTCCAGCAACTTCTCTTCTTTTAATCCAGTATAACGGGTAACCAAATCGGGGGTATAGCGATAGTTAATATAAGATTCTTGCTCACTATTGGTAAAATAATCAATCGCCTTTCTCTTCTTCTTTTCTCGCTTCGAAAACCGATCGATGTTTAGGGCCACGCCTGCGCCGTAATTCGCCCCAGAAATAGTGGGTAGGGGCGTGCTGCCCATGGACTGAAAAAAGTCGCGGTGTCGTTGTATACTATCCAGTTGATATCGGCTCATTCCTCTGGCAGTTACTGTAACAGTTTCTAAACTGGTTAACAAGGAAGTTAAATGCAGCAGTAGGGTATCTTGAAGTAAATAAGTATTGCTGTAATAAATCGTGTCAAAATGATAGCCCACTGCCGAAAAGGAAATTAACTGACTGGGGGAAACTGTTAGGGAGAATCTTCCCTTCGAGTTGGTTAGTACTGTTTGTTTCGACTGATTGTTTTTTACACTCGCCATTACTATGGGTTCTCCGGTAGCACTGTCTTTCAGATAGCCCCAGATAACCCGGGTAGGCTGGGCATACAGGGAACATGAAAGCAGTAGGGCGAAAGAAAAAATGAGGGCTCTCATAATTTTTTTTACAAAGATACTATCCATTACACGGCACTACTAAAAAAAAGAGCCGGCACTTAATAAGTGCCGGCTCTAAAAGAGAAAGACAGTAATTATTTAGGATCTAAAGCCTTTTTAATTCGGTCGGCTACATCCTGTAAGTGGTATTTACTCAGCTTGTCGGAAGTGATGCCGGTTGCGGCATTTACTTCACCCAACAGCGTTTTTAATTCGCCACGGGCCACTGAATTTACATCGGTATTGCGGGTGTTTACCGGTGGAGTAAATCCTCCACGGCCACCAGCTGAAATAACGATAGTAGTACCCATAGTGGCAGGTGTAATCAAATCGATTAGTTTTTCTACATGCGCTTTTTGCAGATTTCTGCGATAAGCATCTATAGATTTACCTCCTGATAATTCACTCCACACCCCTTTTCTAACATCTTCCATCAATTCATCTGCGCGGTAAGTAGCAGCTCCAAAACGATTGGAAGCTCCCACCAGGCGATACAAACGCTGTGCATCTAATACGTTATTCAAAACAGAGGTTTGCAAAGATTGAACTCTCTCCAGCGTGGTAGGTGCAGCAATCTTATTCAGGATATTTTTATCCAGCAACCAAGTAGGTGTTTGAAACAATTGCTTATTCAGAAAAGCAACAGCTTCTTTCTGGGTTGCTTTAGGGGTTGGCTCATATACATCTCCTGATTGCTCAATTGATTTAAATGTTTCCTGCACACCACCAATGTTTTTGGTAACATGACCCATATAGCGGCTGAATTGCCCAATCAGCTGGCCATACATATCAGTCAGATTCTCATAATGGTCTGCCTCTTCTTTGGTCCACTCAGGCAACTGCGTTATAATTCTTTGCAAATTTTTGATACCATATTCACTGGCTTTCATGCTGTTGTCGCCCAGATCTTCGGTTTGTGCGCGGGGATCTTGGTTCATGCCTTCTCCACCAAACCAAACTCGTGGGTTAGCGGCTAGCTTGTCAATAATCCATTTGTTATTGATTTTCTTATCTTTTTCAACATCGCTTTCGCCTAAATAGCGATATCCCCACTCGATGGCCCATTTGTCGTAGTCGCCAATGCGAGGGAATAAACCCGATTCGCTGATATTATCTTCTGGCTGTGCCACATAGTTAAAACGGGCATAGTCCATAATAGAGGCAGTATGTCCATTGGCTTCTACCCAAGCTTTGTTGCGCAAATTTTCTACGGGTGTTTTGCTGCTGCTGCCCATATTATGGCGAAGGCCAAGTGTGTGACCTACTTCGTGTGAGGAAACAAAACGGATCAGTTGACCCATCAGTTCATCATCGAATTTCATTTTGCGAGCTTTTGGATCTACTGCTGCGGTTTGCACCATGTACCAATCGTGCACCAGCTTCATTACATTATGGTACCATCCGATATGGCTTTCCAGAATTTCACCGCTGCGGGGGTCGTGCACTTGCGGACCGTAAGCGTTTTCAATATCGGAAGCGAAATAGCGAATAACTGAAAAGCGGGCATCTTCTAGACTCATAGTAGGGTCGTTCGAGGGCCATTCTTTTCCTACGATGGCGTTTTTAAATCCAGCCTTTTCAAAAGCCACCTGCCAATCGTTGATACCATCAATCAAGGGTTTTACCCATTGTTTGGGGGTAGCGGGATCGATGTAGTAAACAATTTGTTTAGCGGGTTCTACCAGTTCGCCTCTTTTGTATTTTTCTCTGTCTTCCGGCTTGGGTTCCAATTTCCAGCGAACGGCAAAGGTTTGGTTTTCAACTGCCTGTTGCTCGTCGCTGTATACTACAAAGCGATCGGCGAAGAATCCAACACGGGTATCGAATAAACGGCGGTTCATAGGGGTTTTGGGAAGTAAAATCATAGAAGTATTCAGTTCTATAGTAACCACACCTGCGCGGGAAGCAGCTGGTAAAGAAGCTCCGCCACCTCCTGGGATGCTCAAGCCAGGTATACCACCACCTGATGAAGCGCCATAGGTTTTAACGGTTTTTATTTCGATGTTAATTGGGTAAGTATTAATGCTTTGGATATAAGACCGATCGGCTAATAGTGCTGTTAGGTTAAACTGACGTTTATCGTTGGGGTCTAAACTAACAACTTGGTTATCGCCTTTAAAAAAGTCGGTAACTTCAACTACTACTCCGGTTGAATCTTTGCTCAAAGCGGCAATGCCAAAAGCGTATCCAATTGGGTCGAGGTTTGAATTTTTAACGGCCCGCGAAATAGCAGTAGTAGAATCTGCTGTACTAATAAGGGTTACAACACGCAAAAACACGTTGTTGCTGGGTCCTTTTTCGAATTTCAGGCTTTGGGTATTTACTTCTTCCCCACCATATTTGCCTCCGCCACCGGCAACGCGGCTGAAACGGGTAACTGCCAACACTTCCCGCCCCATCAGAGAATCAGGAATTTCAAAATAATATTTGTCTTCTACTTTATGAACAGTAAAAAGCCCTTTTTTAGTAACGGCTTTATCGGTAATCACCTCTTTAAAGGGTCGGGGTCCCTGGCGCATGGCAGCTCCGGCTCCCATCGCTGGCATACCTGGTCCCATAGACATGCGGACCGAGTCGCGTTGCTGAGCCTGAGAAGCTAGGGTTAGCAGGCATGCAAAAACTAACAATTGTTTTTTCATAATTTTTTAATGTATAGGGTTGAAAAAATAAAGATACAGTTGAAATTATTACAAAAAGTCATTTTTTTCTGCGATGGGATAAATGGTAAACCGTCCATTTTTATCGGTGAATGCTGTGAATTTCCGCTTTGGGCAAGGGATTGAGAGGGGGTACTATAAATTAATTAATAATTCTTGCGATTAAACCCTGTTTAATTTGGTTCATTCAATAAATTACCTAATTTGTATCTCCTTTTAATTTTTCTGACAAAAAGTTTGTGGAATTCAAACTTTTTTTCAGTAGAATTGTGGGACTTTAAAAATCATAAATTCTTAAAAAAACAAAAACAACTGAATCATGGCTGAAACAAAACCAACTGCTGGTGCTGCAAAAAGTTCAACAGCTGCACAACCAAAGAGAAGCAGTAATGCAATTTCATGGATCGCTCCACTTGGCTGTATCGTTATGGGTTATGTAATCTGGAGATTTGTGCTGGGTGCGGATTCCAATTTTACCCAACCTGATTTGAATGGCGGATTTTGGCCACAACACAAAGGCCCTAAAGCTGGCTTAAGCAAAATGTATGAGGGTGGTATCATTGTACCAATTCTGATTGGTTGTTTTTTAACTGTATTAGCTTTCTGTATCGAGCGTTTCCTAACTATTTCCCGTGCTGCTGGTACTGGTAATGTAGGAGAGTTTGTGCGTACTATTCAGTTTCACCTGGCTAACAAAGATGTTGACAAAGCTATAGCTGCCTGCGATAAGCAAAAAGGTTCTGTAGGTAATGTAATGAAAGCCGGTTTGAAAAAGTATAAAGAGATGATCACCAATACTGAATTGGTAACCGAGCAAAAAGTGATGAATATTCAGAAAGAAGTGGAAGAAGCAACTTCTTTGGAACTGCCTATGCTGGAAAAGAATCTGGTTTTCCTTTCTACCATTGCCTCTGTAGCTACCCTGTTGGGTCTGTTGGGTACGGTATTGGGAATGATCAAATCCTTCTCTGCCTTGGGAGATGAAGGTGGTGGAGATGCTGCCCGTGAACTGTCGAAAGGTATTTCTGAGGCCCTGTTTAATACAGCCCTTGGTATCGGTACCTCAGCGGTAGCCATCATCATGTATAACTTATTTACTACACGTATCGATGGTATCACCTATGGTATTGATGAATCTGGTTTTACTCTTACCCAAAGTTTTGCAGCTAATTACAAATAATTAGTGCATTTTTTGTGGAAATGGAATCAAATTGAATCTTAAACAAGGGGAAACCAAAAATTTATAACAATGGGCAGAGCCAAACTACCTCGTAAGAGCACCAACATCGACATGACGGCGATGTGTGATGTGGCCTTTCTGTTGTTGTCGTTCTTCATCTTAACAACCAAATTCAAGCCTTCTGAAGCTATCGCGGTAACCATCCCGAAATCGGTAGCGGCAAAAGTGGCCCCGGCCAAGGATATTGTTCAGGTGATTATTGACAAAGACGGAAAGGTGTTTCTGGAAATGGACGACGAGACCGTTAAAGAAACAATCGCCAATACGTTGAATAACACCAAGGGGATGAATCTGGATGTAAAAGCATTCAAAAAATCACCCTTCTTTGGTGCTCCTTTCAGCGCGCTGGCAGCATTTATATCTCTTCCTGAAGATCAGCGTAAGGGGAATAACTTACCCGGTATACCGGTGAAGGATACTTCTAGCAATGAACTCGTAACCTGGATGGCATTGGTAAGAGATGCCTATCAGGGAAAGAAACCCAATTTGTTGCTGAAAGGCGACAATATGGCCAAATACCCCGCTTTTAAAAGTGTGGTAGACGCGTTCAAGAAAAATGATTTTCTAAAATTTCAGATGGTGACCAATCCCGAACCCGTTCCAACTGGAACAGATTTGTGGAAGAAAGCACAATCTGGAGAGAAGAGAGAAGAATAAAGACAACCTAATTATCAACGAAAACTAAATTCTACCGACATGGCAGAAATGGATACCTCGAGTGGCGGTGGTCATAAAAAAGGCCCGGGCGTTAAGAAAGGGAAAAAGCTTTCAACCCGTGTAGACCTTACGCCCATGGTGGATTTGGGATTCCTGCTCATCACCTTCTTCATTTTTACAACCACGATGAGTCAGGCAACCGCCCTGAAGTTGATTTTGCCCAAAGACGCGGATAAACCCGAAGATCAGAATAAGGCAAAACAATCAGGCGTTATCACCATCCTACTCGGAAGAGATAATAACGTTTTTTACTACGAAGGGGAACTGGCTATAGACGCATCGAATTTTAAAACATCTACCTTCAAAGACATTCGTGAAGTGCTGATTAATAAGAAGACCAGTGTTAAGGATCTGAAAGATTTTGTAGTGATCCTGAAACCTTCTGAAGAATGTACTTACCGAAATGTGGTGGATATTTTAGATGAGATGGCAATCAATGTGTGCACCCGCTATGCATTGGTAGACATTACCTCTATCGAAACGCAATTAGTGAAAAAAACCGAAGAGATGGCCGGAACTCCAACAGGACAATAACCGACTACTCTTCTTAAAGAACCTAACATGGATATTAATAAACTGCAAACCGCCGATGTTCTAGACATCATTTTCGATGGCCGGAACAAGGAATATGGAGCCTATGATTTGCGCAAAACATACAACAAGCGGCTTAGAAATGCGTTGTTAGCAACCATTGGAATATGTGTGCTGTTGTTTGTGCTGTCTATCATTGCCAACTCTGCCGGTAAGGAAAAACAGCAGGTGATGGTGCAAGATATGAGCCTCGAGAACATGAAAAACGAGGAAAAAAAGCCTGAACCGCCACCACCTCCGCCTCCACCGAAGCAAGAGCCTCCTAAAGTGGAAATCACCAAATTCACCCCTCCCAAAATTGTGAAGGATGAAGAAGTGAAACCCGATGAGGAAATTAAGGAAGTAGAGAAATTAGAAGATACTAAAATTGGTACTATCAATCAGGAAGGTGCGAAAGACGATGGTCTGGTAGCTCCTCCCGTTGAAAAAAGTACCGGTGTAGTAGAAGCGCCTAAGGTAGAGGAAGACTACGATAAAGTATTTACTGTAGTGCAAATTCCAGCTGAGTTTCCTGGTGGCACTACCGCCTGGAGCCGTTACCTCGAAAGAAACCTGAATAGAGATATTCCGGTGGAAAATGGGGCACCTCCCGGACGTTACACGGTTGTGGTTGCCTTTACCGTATCTAAAACTGGCGCCATTAGTGATGTTACTGCTGAAAACGATCCTGGATATGGAACCAAAGCAGAAGCTATGCGCGTTATTACTAAAGGACCGTCGTGGAAGCCAGCCGTTCAAAATGGTAGAAACGTTATCTACCGCCACAAACAAGCTGTTACTTTTGTGGTTGCGGAAGAATAATAAGTGAACTTATTTGAATACAAAAACTTCTTGCCTCGGCAGGAAGTTTTTTTTTGCCCTTATGTAATCCAATAAATGATGCGCTAACTGTATATGGAAAAGTAGCGCCCCTGCATCTTATTAGTGTAAGCTAATCTACTGAAAGCTGCTGCAGCATTGCTTTTCAGCCGATAGATGTTCGTTGATTTTTTCATCCTAAACTTCTATTGTATGTCTGAAATGCCCCTCTCTGCCTCTGGCAGCAATAAATCCGCTGTGCCTGCAACCCGCACCCCTCCACCCCGGGTAGATCTTACTCCAATGGTAGATCTGGGTTTTTTGTTACTCTCCTTTTTTATTTTCACTACAACACTTGCGCAGCCTCTTGCAAAAACTTTGGTGGTTCCGGCTAAGAATACTCCTAATATGCCACCTCCCAAAGTGCCTGATTCACGAGCCCTTACCCTACTGCCTACCGGGGATAATCGGATAGATTATTATGAAGGAATATTTACTAAGGGATTTACACAGGTAAGTTCAGTGGATATCATTCAACTGCGTGCATTGCTCATGCAAAAGCAGCAACAATTGATGGCAAAAGGGGGCATCATTGCCATCATTCAGCCCGATTCATCCTGTTCGTATGGACTGCTGGTAAACCTGTTGGATGAACTTACCATCGCGGGATGCCATAAATATGTATTAAACGAGACAGACTACTAATGGATGTTAGATAAAATTTTATTCACCTAAAAACCTATGTTATGCAAACGCAAAAGAACCTTCCCGAAGATTGGCTCGATGTGCTTTTTCAGCACCGGAATAAATTATATGGTGCTTATGAACTTCGGCGAAATTATCCGCGGCGATTAACCTTTTCTTTGTTGATGTTACTGGCCGGCTGTTTATTGTTGATCGCTATTGCTTCTATGGCAAAAAAGAATCACGGGCAGGCAACTTCACTGGATTATCCTGTATTTGTGATTGATCCCTATCAGCCGCCTACTGTCACTCCTCCGCCACCCCCACCTCCACCTGTAGCAACCCAGATCCGGCAAGAGATGTATGTAGTACCCATAATTGTGCCTGATGTACTGGTTACACCTGAAGATGAAATGCCACCGATTGAAAATTTGCAACTTGCCAATTTGGGTACTACACGAATTGAGGGGGTAGATGGTAGTGGTGATGGGTGGAACGAGCCAAGTGCTGGCTCCGGAGTTTCTTCAAATCCGCCGCATCAGGATACCCCGGAAGAAACCCAATTTGCCAGTGTGCAGATACCAGCAGAATTTCCCGGGGGTACGGAAGGGTGGAGCCGATACCTTCAAAGAAATTTGAACCAGGATATCCCCTTGCAAGCCGGTGCACCTGCCGGAAAATATTCCGTGGTGGTTTCCTTTACAGTAAGTGCGAGCGGGGTTATCAGTGATGTGTTGGCAGAAACCGACCCTGGTTTTGGAACGGCTTTAGAAGCCATCCGCGTAGTAAAAAAGGGGCCGCTTTGGAATCCTGCCAATCAAAATGGCCGTGCCGTTGCTTGTAAACATAAGCAGCTGATAACATTTGTGGTGGCAGCTGAATAGTGGGGAGGCTGCCTGATTCCCTTTCGAATCCCTTATTTTGGGGCTAGAAAGGGAATCTTTATTGGTACAGGGCTTTGTAATACTTTTGCCCTAAATTACCTATATGCAATCTGCACTGCACGAATGGAACGATACCATGGTAGCATTGGCTACTGCCCCCGGTATGGGTGCCATCGCCGTTATTCGGGTAAGTGGAAAACAGGCGATTGCGGTGGTAGATGAACTATTTAGCGGTAAAAAGCTCAGCGAACAACCCGGCAGAACCCTCCATATTGGCATGCTGATGGATGGAGATAAGCCGCTGGATGAAGTAGTGATTAGTTTATTCCGGGCCCCAGCTTCTTACACCGGGGAAGATCTGGTAGAAATTAGTTGTCATGGTTCCCCTTTTATCCAACAACAAATACTGCGACTTATACAAAGCAAGGGTGTGCGAATGGCTAAGCCGGGAGAGTTCACTCAAAGAGCATTTTTAAATGGAAAAATGGACCTGGCCCAGGCAGAAGCCGTAGCCGATTTAATTGC
>CAIUKP010000210.1 GCA_903899675.1 uncultured Bacteroidota bacterium
AAGCTATATTTTGCATGACATGTTTATTATAATATGCTTTGTTACACCAAAAAATTTTATTGTTAGAATTCGCAACCATAAATAAATTCGAAAAAATAGATATAATATGTATAAGGAC
This sequence comes from uncultured Bacteroidota bacterium, assembly GCA_903899675.1. GTDB lineage: Bacteria > Bacteroidota > Bacteroidia > Chitinophagales > Chitinophagaceae > Sediminibacterium. The sequence continues at coordinate 119 of CAIUKP010000210.1, forward strand.
AGTTCGATACATAGTAATTAAATAAAAATATGTAAAAAAAATTCAATTGGTTGCCTAGTGTTATCTAAATGTCATATTATTGTGAATATTCTGTTAACGCGGCGAATTTGTAAATAATAATTTTAATTAATTAGCCATTTTTAGCAGAATTGTTAGTTTTTATGTTCCTAGTTTACAAAATTTGAAATTTTGTTTAGCGCAGCGAATTGTTAAATACGCTTGTCTAAAAAATAGTTTGATATAAACCTTTAAATAACCAACTACATGAGAAAAAGTATGCTTCTGGGTATTTGTGCAATACTGATAGCCATCAGTGGATTTGCGCAAACTACCCCTGTAACCGGAAAGGTTATGGATGATAAGGGCGCACCGGTTTCAGGTGCATCAGTTTTGGAAAGAGGAACTAAAAATGGCACTACAACTGCTGCCGATGGTTCTTTCTCCTTAAAAGTAAAACCAGGTTCTACCTTAGTAGTTTCCGGTGTAGGCTTCGAAAACAAACAAATTTCGGCCTCGTCGTCTAACCTAATGGTTGAATTGGCTCCCGATGTTAGGGCTTTGAGCGAAGTGGTAGTAACCGGAACCGGTGTGGCTACCAGTAAGCGAAAACTAGGATTTAACGTTGAGTCGGTAACCAGCGGTAAGTTACCCGTAATTCCTTCAGCAACATTAGATCAGGCGCTGGTAGGAAAAATTGCCGGAGCCCAAATTTCTTCAGTATCCGGTAACCCCGGTGATCCGGTAAATATCGTTTTACGTGGTATTAATACGGTAGATCAATCTACCCGCCCATTGATTATGATGGATGGAGTTGAAATTCCCTTTGGTAACCTGAATAGCTTGGATCTTTCTCAAGTAGAGCGCGTTGAGGTTGTAAAGGGAGCAGCTTCTGCTACCTTATATGGTGCCCAGGGTGCCAATGGAGTTATTCAAATCTTTACCAAGAAAGGTGTAAAAGGTAAAATGACCATTAATGCCTCTGTTAGCGGAACTTCTAGCAGTTTTATCAATTCTGGAAACTTTGGAAAAGCTAGCCTACACCCCTATTTAACCGATGCAAGTGGTAATATAGTATCCGCAACTACCCAAGCTGGTTTTACTGCTGGTCAGCCCTTATTCATTGACCCAGTATATGGTGATTTACCCGGTTCGGCTACGATAGCTTATAAATATGGTACAAACATAGCCGGGTTACCCAGTACTACTCCGGGAGGTACACAGAATTATACGCGTTATGGAATTTTGGATCCACGGAATAATGCCAATCAACCCTATGTTGGTAAACTGCAATACAATGACCATTTTAAGCAAGTATTTCAGGGAAATGAATCTACCAATTACTCCATTAATATGAGTGGTGGATCAGAAAAATCTGATTTCAATATTTCATTGGCTAACAACAAAACCACTTCGCCTTTTCTGAAGAATAATGGTTCATTAGATAGAACCAACTTTACTGCCAATCTTGGATTTGAAGTGTTTAAAAACTTTACCATTCGTTCCATCACAGGTTTGATTTATCAAAAAAATAATATGCATCCGGGCTTAGGTGCTCCCGGAGGTGGTGGTAATGGATTAGGCTTGACTAGTGCAGGTGTAGGAACTGTGTATGGATTTTTAAATACCTCACCTTTCTTTAGCTTAACCGATACCATTGCAGGCGGTAATTATCCAACCTATCAAAGAGCCAGCTTTTTGAGTGTAAACGCAGGTAATCCATTTTACAACTTGCAGTACACATCTGGAGACAGCAAGCGGTATGATATCATGCAAATTTTTGACGCCAATTATAAGGTGAATAAATTTTTGACTTTGAATGCCAAATACGCTTACAACTATAAGAATGGTACCGATATTTGGACCTACTATAATCAGTCGCTGAATGAAAATTCCAATGCCTACGGTTCATGGGCAGGCTATTACAATGGTACCGATAATACCGGTGAGGTGGTAAATTTTCAGTACAGCAATACGCAACAGAACTTTTTGGCTAGTGCCTTTATTGTAACAGATTTTGAAAAGGATTTCAAGTTGAAACTGCCTATTCAAACTACTACCCAGATTGCTTTTGATTACAGAAGAAGAGATTACAGCTCGGCTACTTTTGGCGGACAATCTTTGTCTATCAACCCACCCTTCACTTTATCAGCAACTGCTAGAGACAAGAATGTATTTGATTACAGAGAAACTTTTGTAACATACGGTTACCTGGTAGATCAGAAATTTGAATTTGGAAATTACGGAGGTGTTACCGCCGGTTTGAGAACCGACTATTCCTCAGCCTTCGGAGCTGGTTCTGCCCCTTTCACATTCCCTCACTATAATGGTTATTTGAATCTACATGCCTTCAAATTCTTAGACAACATAAGCAATACGCTTTCTTCTTTCAAAATCAGAGCTGCTTATGGTAAAGCTGGTATTCAGCCCAAGCCTTTCGACAGATATCCTGTACTGAATCAGCAACCCACTGGCAATGAATTATCTTACACAAACCAAACCACTGCCAAGAATCCTAACCTGAATGTGGAGCTTACCGCTGAAACTGAAGTAGGTACTGATGTTTCAATTAATCTCGGAAAAGGCGATTGGTTTAAATCGTTAAACTTCTCTTTCACCTACTGGAAGAGAAAAACAGATAACGCTATTTACTCTGTAAACGTTCCACCTTCTACCGGAGCCAACTCTATCCTTACCAACGCAATTGGAATGTCTTCAAATGGATATGACATCAGTGTGAATATTCCAATACTAAGTAAGAAAGACTTCACTTGGGATCTGACTGCCAATTTTGGTCACCAGACTTCTAATATCGATTTCGTACAAGGGGGTGATATTCCACTTACTACCAATGCAGGTAGCACCGGATTGGTGTTAACGGCAGGTAGAAAAATTGGTGAAATTTATGGTTACAAAGCGCTTACTAGTGTTGGTCAATTGCGCGCAGATGGAAAAACTCCATTTATATCCAGTGCAAATCAGGGTGGATATGAAATTGTAGAAGGTCGGGTTGTTAATAAAACAACCAAAGCGATTTTCTTCTCTGATGAAGCTGAATCACTGGGAGATCCTAATCCAACCCTAACTTCTTCTTTTATCAACTCATTCAGTTGGAAAGGAATTGTAAGTTTCGGATTCCAGTTCGATTGGATCTCTGGTGCACATTTATATAACCAAACCAAAGAGTGGATGTACAGAGATGGTATCAGCAGCGATTTTGCTAAGCCAGTAACAATTAACGGTCAAACCGGTGCCTGGTCTGCCTATTATGCCAGTGCTTACTATGCCCTAGGTGGAACAGCCAGAGGGGTAGGTAATAACGTAACGAAAGACTATTTCTATTCAGATGCTTCTTTTGTAAGACTTAGAAACGTTTCTATCGGAATAGATTTTGCACGGTTTGCCAATAAGCCTTGGCTGAAAAAATGCCAGTTGGTGTTAAGCGGAAGAAATCTGTTGACCTTTACGAAATATGATGGAATGGATCCGGAAATTAGTTCTGGTAGTTCTAACTCAGCATGGGATAGAGGTATAGATCATAGCACAATTCCTAACATGAAATCATATCAGGCAACGCTGAATCTTTCCTTCTAATATTAACCAATTCAAATTTATCAATAATGAAAAATATATTATTCAGCATTAAAAAGACGACCGGGTTTTCAGGAAAGGGCGTTTCCCTGATGGCCTTGATTCTGATGTCTTCTCTGCTTATAGTTTCTTGTAAAAAGGAACTAGACGTTAAAAACCCCAACGACCCTACTTTTGGCGGGAACGTAAATTCTGAAGATGGATTAGCCGCTTACGCCAAGGGGGCAGTTTACTGGAATGGTTTCAATTATGGGAACGGATGGCTGGGAGATAGTTATTTCTCTCTTCCTTGGGGTTATCACGAACTGATGGGAGATGTTGTTGGCGGAGGACAAGGTTCTAACAACCAAACAACTACCATGGGTGTTCCAGATTATTTCTTAGCAAATCCGGCTGATCCAAGTACCAAGTTTACCAATCCTTCGCCACAAGCTGCTTCTATCATTCGGGTATTTAATACAACCGCCGCTACAGCAAATGCGAATAACGCTTTGTTTTACGAGTGGACTAGTATGTATGCATTGATTAATTCTTGTAATATCACCCTTGAAAATTTGGGAGGTATTCCATTGAGCGCCGATAAAGCGAATACCGTTAAAGCTTGGTGCTACTGGTGGAAAGGTTTCGCCTATGCACAAATCGGAAGCCTATATTACGCAGGGTTAATTATGGACAAATCAAATACGATTGTAAGTGATTTTGTTTCTCAGGCCGCAATTATTACAGAATCTAATCGCAATCTTAATTTAGCAATTAGCACCCTGGGTAGTATCTCCAATGCAGGTGAGTATGGAACGATGCTTGCTAAAATGATTCCTGCTCAGTGTCAGGTAGGTTTGGGAATGCCTCCAACAAAAGATATGTGGGTAAGAACCATTAATACTATGTTGGCACGTAATATTTTAGTAAATAAATTGGCTCCATTTGTAAATGGCAATCCAGCTTCTACTATCTCAAAGGCTTCGATTCCTGCGATGACGGCTGCAGATTGGACGGCTGTAATCAATTACTGTAATAATGGTGTGAAAAAAGGAGATTATGTTTTTACTGGAAGAACTTCTGCTAGTAATTCCTTTTTCTCAGCTACTTCAGGTTCTGTGGCTGGTATGTGTGCTTTCTCTAATCAAGCCACTACTTATAAAGTGAGTGAGCGTTTGGTACAGAATTTCAAAACAGGTGATAACCGCCTGAATAACTTTTCTACAGCCAACGGTACTTTCTATGGAGATGCCAACACCAACTCTACTCGTTGGACTTTGCGTGACGGTGCAACTGCAGGCTTAACGGGCATTCCGATTCTCGGATCCAGAACACCCGGAGCCCTTGAAATTTATATTGGACCAACCTGGGAAGAAAATACCCTCATGTTAGCCGAAGCTAATATCCGCTCCTCAAATGTATCGGCTGCTTTAACTCAAATTGATGCTGTTCGCAGTGGTCAGGGTTCAGGTTTACCTGCTTTGACTGGCACTTCACTTTCTGCCGCACAAGCAATGAGAGAATTAGCTATGGAAAGAGGGGCAGCTCTTGCTTTCCGAGCTCTTTCTTATTGCGATGCCCGTCGCTGGGGATGGACGTATAACATTGCAAACGGAGGTGGACGCTATGGTGCTACCTTAATATACAATAACACAGTATATACCAATGCTACCATTAACTACAACTTTATGGATTATTGGGATGTACCTGCTGATGAGATTGCAAAAAATCCGCCATCTGCTACCAGTGCACCTACTAAGAATGCCAACTATTAATAGTTGAATGTATAAAAGTAAAAAGCGGGCAATTTTAAATTGCCCGCTTTTTTTATGTAAAGTCTTCGAATTGATGTTAACTAAGCAGGATTTTATAGCTTCACTTCCTCATCCTGCTCATTAAAAAAGCGATATTCTACCAAATGATTGTTGGTATTCGACTTGGCTTTGAGTGATATGCCATATTTACGCTTCCAGCGCTTAATAATGGAGGTAAAGAAGCCTTTGGTAAGGTAGGAGTGAACAATAGGGTTCACCGACAAAATAAGCTTCTTATGGCTGTGGGTAGATAAATACGCTATTTTCTTTTCTATTTCGTCTTCTAGTAAAAGGGTCGACATGATTTTACCGGTTCCGCTACACACCGGGCAATTTTCAGATGTGTTGATGTTCACTTCCGGGCGCATCCGTTGGCGGGTAATCTGGCAGAGTCCGAATTTAGAAATGGGTAATACCGAATGTTTGGCCCGGTCGGTTTTCATGTAATTTTCCATCGCCTCCTGAACCTTGCGCTTATTATCGGGCAGCTTCATATCGATAAAGTCTACCACAATAATCCCCCCGATATCCCGCAATCGTAGCTGACGGGCAATTTCTTCGGCCGCTTCTAGATTGGTTTGCAGGGCATTTTCTTCTTGATTATTACTTACGCTTTTATATCCACTGTTTACGTCTATCACATGCAGGGCCTCGGTATGCTCAATAATTAAATAAGCACCGCTGGGTAGGTTCACCGTTTTGCCAAAGGATGATTTTACTTGCTTGGTAACCCCAAACTGATCGAAAATGGGTAATCCATTCTGATAATAACTTACAATATCCAATTTATCCGGCGCGATGCGCTGAATGTATTGCTGGGTTTCGGTAAACAGGGTTTTATCATTTACCACCACTTTATTAAAATCGGCATTCAGCAGATCCCTTAATATGCTGGTGGTTTTATTTTCTTCGCTCAATATCCGCACCGGAGGGGTGGCTTTGCGCAGCTTTTCTTGAATGTTTTTCCAGGTTTCGGAAAGGCTAAGTAGATCCTGGTGTAATTCCGCCGTGGATTTACCCTCCGCTGCTGTTCGTACAATTACCCCAAAGTTTTTAGGGCGAATGGATTCTACAATTTTGTGTAATCGTTTCCGCTCATCTGCTGAGTGAATTTTTTTAGAAACCGCCACAATCTCGTTGAAGGGCGTCATCACCACAAAGCGGCCGGGAAGGGAAATTTCGCAGCTTAAACGGGGTCCTTTGGCAGCAATTGGCTCTTTCAGAATCTGAACCAATACCGGAGGCTTGCCATTCAGCACTTCATTTATCTTACCACTTTTTAAAATTTCAGGCTCGATGGTGAACTTGCTGAAATCAAAAGTCTGTCCCTCTTTAAGTTGGGTAGCCAGTTGGGTAAATTTTAGCAGGGAACGGATGTAAGGACTTAAATCGGTGTAATGTAAAAAGGCGTCTTTTTCAAATCCAACATCTACAAATGCCGCATTCAATCCGGGGGTAAGTTTCTTTACCTTACCCAGATATAAGTCACCCACGGCAAAATTAGCATCCGTTTTTTCGCTGTGAAGTTCAACCAGCTTTTTATCTTCCAGGAATGCAATTTCAACGCCCGTAGGCACTGCATTGATTATTAATTCTTTGTTCACGTGTGGCCGCATTTATAAGCAACTCACCAGCCCGATAGCCTTGTAGTAAAGCAATGCATTAGCTATAATTACCTATATACCCCTATACTAAGGGTTTGTGTATACATTAGGGAAACTATATAGTGCGAAAATGCAGCTGCTATGGTTGGCAGCTGCGGGGAAAAGCAGGAATCAGAAAAAATTATTTATTTTTTTTCTTATGGCGATTCTTCCTCAAGCGTTTTTTACGTTTATGCGTAGCAATTTTATGACGCTTTCTTTTCTTACCACAGGGCATAGAGTGAGTATTTTAATGAATAAATTGGTGATTATTTTTTTAACTCGTTAATTCTATTGTCAAATTCTTTTATAATATCAGGGCGTTTTACCAGTTTCTTCAAATGCTCATAAGCCCTGATGGCTTCTGTTTTGTTTCCTTTCAGCTCATAGCACTCTGCCAGGTTAAACGCGGCTTCCAGATTAGCCGGATCTTTTTTCAAAATCAGCTGAAATCTTTCAATCGCTTTATCGTATTGACCACTCCGCTTTCCTCCCAAGCCCAATATCAACTGACCATACAAGTTATCCGGATTCTTGGTAACAATCTCTCGGATGGGCAAAATGCCTTCCATCGGATTGTCGGAAAGGTTTCCGAAAATATAGCAGGCTCCTAAACCTATCCGGGCCGAATCATTTGCCGGATTGATAGTTAATGCCCGCTGAAAAAGATCTTTTGCATTTTCTGCTAACCAATGCTGTAATTCCGGTTGATTTGAAGAACCTAGTAGGTTATCTATGTACAGCCGGGCGGCAAAGGTGAGGCTTTTTTCAGAATTTTCCAACTTAGATGCTTCTCCCGCATAATAGGCCTGCATTTCAGTAATGCCGGCTGAATCGGCCCAAAATCTAGAAAGTTGATGAAAAATATGTAGCCTATTTTCTGATGAACTATCCTTATTTAATTGATTTTCAATTAATTGTAGACTTTTTAGTTGGCCAGGCTTCAATGTTTTACGGGCCGACTCAATCAGGGAATTCGACTCATCTAGGTGGTTATGCGCCTCAGCAGAATTACCGGCGGGAGATAAATTTTTTTCAGGAAGGTGTGTTTTTCCAAACAGGAAGAGCGCCAAGAGTAAAATACCCGCCCCTGATAGGAGTGCAATCTGAGATTTGTTCACTGTTTTTTTGGCAAAGTTAACCCTGCTTATGCTTAGATTTCACTTCGCTAACAAATTCTTTCGCTGGTTTAAATGCAGGAATGTAATGTTCGGGAATTTCTACTGCAACATTCTTCTTAATATTCCTGCCTATTTTAGCAGCTCTTTTCTTAGTAATAAAACTCCCAAATCCACGTATGTAGATATTCTGGCCACGTGCCAGACTGTCTTTAACCTCTTTAAACATGGTTTCCAAAGTAACCAAAACATCTACCTTAGGTATGCCGGTTTTATCTGAAATTTGATTTATTAAATCTGATTTTCTCATATATTATCTATTATGAGTATGCAATTTGATATAAATTAAAGCAAAATATTTGATATATACAAGTAAACGTAAAAGATTCTTTTCATAGGTTAAAAGATACCCTTCATCCATTTATCCTTGATTTCTGTTTTTAATGTGTTACAATAGTGCAATATGAATAAAAAGAAGTCAGTACAAACAAGCGGG